>NZ_JBIWGC010000020.1:0-127069 GCF_044763335.1 Streptomyces sp. NPDC096105 | reverse complement strand
CCACCCCCCAGGTCATCCGTTCGACAGGGGGCAAAAGTCATGCCGGGCCCGGAGGCCAGCGGCCCTCTTGCAGGACCGCGAAGAAGATAACGGGGGTGATCGTGACAGGTGCCGCAGGGATGTTCGGCCGTGCGTTGGGCACGCGCTTCACCGAAATCGGCGCCCTGATGGCGGGGTTGGACCTGCACACCGACGCGTCGGCGCCGGTGCCGGTCGTGGGCTGTGACGTGACCGACCTCGAGTCGGTGACGAAGGGGGCCGAGGAGGCGGTACGGCTGCTCGGCGGCGGCGTGGACGTGCTGGTCAACAACGCGGGCCGGGGCGGACCGGCACCCGCGGAACTGCGGCCGTCCGCGGAGGTCCACGCCCAGCTGGACCTCAACCTGCTGGGCGCCTGGGACGTGACCGCGGCGGCCCACCTCGAACGGGCGCGCGGCCGGGTGGTGTTCGTCGCCTCACGGATGGCCGTCCTGCCGCTGCCGCTGGCCGCCGCGTACGGGGTGTCCAAACGGGCGCTCGCCGCCTATGCGGACACGCTGCGGCTGAAGGTCGGCACGCACGTGGGCGTGCCGATCGTCTACCCGAGCATGGTGCGCAGCCCGATCCACGACAGCACGCGGGAGTCGGGTCTCTCCCTGGACGGGTGTCGCGGCCGGAGCCGCTGGAGGGCGTGGTGACCGCGGTGGTCTCGGCGGTCACCACCCGCCGGGCCCCGCGCGACGTGGCGACGATCCTCCGCGGCCGGGCGGAAATGGCGCTGGCCCGGCACACCCCGGCCCTGACCGACCGCGTCGTCCGCCGCACGGTCGCGGCCCGCGTGGCGGCGGCGCCTTCGCGAAGGCGCCGCTGGCGGAGGGGCTGCGGCGGCGGCACGGGCGGGAAGGCTGAACCCAGTCGGCGCGGTCCGGCTGCTCCCGGCGAGCGTCTCGGCCCCCGGAGCGCGCCTCAGCCGACCCCTAGAGCCCTGCCGATGTCGGCGCCCTCCCAGCCGTCGGGTGTGCGCCAGACGACTTCGACGGTGAAGACGTCGCGGACGGAGTCGGCGGACCAAGGCTCGGTCGGCGGCTCGGACAGCACCAGGTAAAGACGGTCGGCCTTGCTCGGCAGGGCGTGATCGACCTCCAGGAGCCGAGCCGCGCCCGCGCGGAGGTCTGCGTGGGTTGTCCGGCCGGCGCCGAGGACCTCATAGAGGTTCAGACCTGCGTCGGTCACGCAACTGACGTCGACGAACGAGGAGTTCTCGGGCTGCCGGTCCGCGCGCAGGAGAGCCGCCATCAGTTCGAATCGCACGGCTTCGTGCGTCTTGCAGGCGCGGTCGGCTGCGGCGGCCGCCTCCAGGTGCTGGAACAGGGTCGTGGCTGGGGTGGCCGTCTGCGAGGCGGTGGTCATGGTGCCGGACTCCTTCGGCGCGGTCCGCCGGGGCTGCTCGTGCGGTTCGGGGGCGTCGGTGGAACTCTGTGTCTGGGGCTGGGGCTCCGCTTCCTCGGCGGCGGCAAGCCGCTGCCGCAAAGTCTCCTGCGCTGCAGCCAGGGCCTCCGACCAGCCGCTCCCCGCCAGCTCCGCCCGGAACGCCTCGGGCGTGAAGGTGCCCGCCTTCAGCGCGTGGCTGGTGCTCACGCAAAGGCTCAGCAACCGGTTCAGAGCCGGTTTGTCGGGACGACCGAGGACACGCCACACGTCCAGCCAGTCGGGCTGGTTGAGTTTGAGGCAGCGGTTGGCCATGCCCTTGAGCTCCGAGAAGCGGGAGCGGACGTCGTCAAGGACCCCGCCCGTCGTCAGTTCGTCGACGACTGTCACCGCGTCGAGGTAGCGCTCCAGCATGGTGGGGGAGACGGGCCGGCGACCGAAGTCGTCCGCGGTGAGGAACGTGGCGTTCCCTGAGTGGCGAAGGACCCACGTGTCCAGTTCCGTCCCGACGGCGGGCGGTACGGCACCGTTCCGTACGGCGAGGAAGAGCGGACGGTCCACGATGTCGTCGACGGGTTCGGCCCGGTACATGCCGCCACTGAGGGAGACCACCCGTACGCGCAGGTCGGTCCCCACATGCGGGATGTCTTCCCCTGTCGTCCCGATGCCGGGATGCCTTCCGGTCTCAGTCGGCCGGTGGTCGTCGGCGCCCGTCAGAGTCGACGGAAGAGGAGCGGAATGCAGGATCGTCAGGCTCTGGGTGCTCCGGGTCAGGGCGATGTAGAGCAGGCGCAGCCCGACCGGGTCCCGGCCGGCGACGGCGGACGGCTCGACGACGAGGACGTGGTCGAACTCCATGCCCTTGGCCTGCGACGCGGGGAGCACGGAGACCGCCCGGCGTTCCTCGGCGGTGATGCCGTCCGTCTCGGCCAGCCGGCGGTCGATCTCGGTGGCCCACGCGGAGTCGTCGGGGACGACGACCGCCACGGAGCGCAGGCTGCGGCCGTCGGTGGTGCCGAGCAGGCGGCGGACGTGCGCCAGCGTCTCGGCGACGAGCGTGTCCGCCCCGGTCTCGACCACACGGACGGCGTCGGGCCCGGCGTCGCGCACGGCCTGGGGGTAGGGCAGCCCGGGCGCGATCGCGCGGGCGAGCGGGGCGGCGAAGTCCATGATCTCGGCCGGCACGCGGTAGCTCGTGCTCAGCTCGGCCAGCGTGCAGTCCCCGTGATCGGACAGGAGCGTGCCGAGACGGTCCCAGTCGGTGTAGGTGTGGGGGCCGGTGGCCTGGGCCAGATCGCCGAGCACGGTCATGGAACCGTTGACCGCGAGGCGGCGGCGCAGCGAGCGGGCCTGCATGGGCGTCAGGTCCTGGGCCTCGTCAATGATGACGTGCCCGTAGTGGCGCGGGGTCTCGCCGGTGATGAGGTGGCGGAGTTCCTCGTGGCAGACCCGGTCGTCCAGCGTCCACGGTTCTTCGTCGGCCTTGGCCGCGCGGGGGCGGTGCAGGACTTCCTGCTCGGCCTCGTCGAGGATCCCCTCGGCGCAGGCCCGAAGGAGTGAGGGCGAGTCGTAGAGGGTGCGAAGAGCCTCCGCCGGGCCCGGGGAGGGCCAGACGCGTTCGACGAGGCGCTCGACCCGCCGGTTGCGTTCCAGGTCACGGCGGATCGTGCGGTCGTGGCTGCGGCGCGGGGCGACGGCGACGAGTTCGCGGAGCAGGACATCGACGAGCAGGCCGCGGAACCGGTCGCGGCGCTCGCGGTAGGAGCCACCGCCCCGCTGCACGGCCTCCAGGGCAGTGAGGATCTCCGAGCGGACCACCCTCAGGGTCGTGCCGCCCACGGTGACCACGAACGCGGGCTCGTCCCCCTCGTAGGAGGGAGCCGTGACAAGGTCGTCCAGGGCCGTCGGACGGTACTCGCCTTCGACGCGCCGCCGCAGCACGGCGGCCATCCGCTCGTCGGATTTCACCAGCCGGGTACGTGCGCTGTCAGTGCCCCGGATGTCACCGTCCCACAGGCGGGACAGTTGTACGGCGTTGACGTCGCGCGTGCCGAGGGTGGGCAGGACCTGGCCGACGTAGTCGAGGAAGCGCTGGTGGGGGCCGATGACCAGGATGTCCCGCGCCTTGAAGTGGTCGTTGTTCACCAGCCAGGTCACACGGTGCAGGCCGACTGCGGACTTTCCGGTTCCCGGGCCGCCCTGGACGACCAGGATCTCGGAGGGCGTCCCGGTGACAAGGGCCATCTGGTCGCGCCGGATGGTTTCGACGATGTCCCGCATGCGGCCGCTGCGCGAGCGCTGGAGGTCGCGCAGGAGGAATTCGTCGGGCTGCTGGGGCTTGCGGCGCTGGATGCGGGCGATGTCGCCGGGGGTGGGGGCCGGGCGTCCTGGACTGTCCTGACCGGCCTTCCCGGCCTGGGCGTCCGGCTGCTCGGCCGTCTCCGGTGCGGTGCGCGGCCGGGGGACGGCGCCTGCCGGAGCGGGCGTGGGGGAGGCTGCCGGGGCGATGTCGTCGACGTAGTCCTCGACGACCCGCTGCGAGCAGATGAGGCGTCGTCGCAGCACCACCTCGCCGGGCGATTCCGGTGACGCTTCGAACCACTTCTTCGCGAGATCGTTGGTCCAGTCGACCACCACCTGGTTGTGGTCGTCGTCCCAGACGACCCGCCGTCCGATGTACCAGGTGGCGGTGGCTTCGGCCGGGTCACTGATGTCGACGCGGCCGATGACGAGGCTCTCGCCGCTCAGCCCTCCGTAGGCCGCGGCCTGTTCCTCGGCCTTCTGCCGGTTGGCGATGCCGTCCTTGCCCGTGGCCGACGCCTTGGCGACGGACTCTCCGCTCATCCGGGCCAGCCGGGCTTCGTAGCAGTCGTAGGCGAAGTCCACCTTCGTCTGCTCGAAGGCGATGACGTCCGCGTGGACGTGTGCGTGCGCGGGCACGCTCATGGTTCCCTCCCTCACGGTCCCTGGACCGCGCCGGGCGCATCGCGCCCGGTCCCCTTCACAGGACTATCACGTCGTACGAGGTGTCAGCGGGTCGGGCCCGGTAGTCACCGACCTCGTGGTATGCGCCTCGCTCAGCGGGTTGACGCCTCCGCGGGCAGCGCGCTGTCGCCCCTCTGCTGCGGGAACTCCACGGCCGCGCCGGGCGCGGTGAGTTCCGTGACGAAGGCTCCGACGGCCGCTCGCCAGGTGCGTACCTGGGCGTGGGTCGGGCCGAGCTCGTCGTGGTGGTACTTGCAGGCCGCGCTGAGCCGGCTCCAGAGGGCGTGGGCGCGGCGGGCCCGGGCGGGGCCGGCGTAGTGGTGCAGGCAGAGCAGTTTCGCGCGCATGCTGCGCAGTCCGCCGAGTTCGGCCGCCTCGGCCGCGAGGGCCGCGTCGACGGCTGTTTCCAGGGCGATGCGGAGGGCGTAGGCCGCGCCGCGGTCGCGGCCCGCCGGGGTCAGCGGGTCGTCGTCGCCCGGGGTTCGGGTGAGCAGATCGTCGGCGGTCGCGAGGAGTGCCGCGACGGTGGGGACGGCGGGCATCAGGCGTTCACCTCCGGCTTGCGGATCCTGTGGGCGAGGTCCTCGACCTTCCGGACGAAGGCGACCGGATCCTGCGGGAGGAATCCGCCGGGGTGGGCGCCCTGCTGGCACTGGTGGATCAGCACCGTGCTCTCACGGCCGTACAAGGAGCGGAAACTCTCCTTGACCTCCTCGTCGGAATGGACGGAGCCGTCGTCGAAGAGGGCGAACGACGCGAGCGGGAGGAGCCGTTCGGTCGTGTCGACGGCGGCCTGGAGGTCTTCGGCGGGGAGGCCGGTGCGGTTGCGGCGGAGCCAGGCCGCCTCGACGAGCGCCGTCGCCAGGGCTTCCCGGCACAGGGACGGCAGGACGTGGCGCAGGGCCGTTTCGGAGCAGTTCTCGGTCCTGGCCAGGGCCATGGCGTTGTCGACGGCCTCCTTGACCGGGTCGGTGTCGCAGGTGACGTGCACCTTGGACTGCTCGCCCCGCTCCACCTTGAGCACGGTCACCGGCAGGCCCTGGCTGCGGAAGGCGTGCGGGAGGCGGGTGTCGTGGGTGAAGACGACGACCTGCCGGTCACGGCCGAGTTCGTCGAGCACCTGGGCCAGGCCGTCGACCTTCGCCGGGTCCATCGACTGCACGGGGTCGTCGATGACGACGAAACCGAAGGGGCTGTCGGCCGTGGCGGCACGGGGCAGGAACAAGGAGAGGGCGAGCGAGTGCAGTTCGCCCTGGCTCATGACGCCCAGGGCGGACGCCTCGGTGTCGTCGACGGTGACGTCCATGACCAGCTTGCGCACGGTGGCCCGCTCGCTGCCGTGCAGGCCGACGCGGGTCAGGTCGACGCTGCTCTGCCGGCGCAGCTTTTCCCAGATCCGCTGCGTGTGGCCTTCGAAGGCGTTGACGCGGAGGTCTCGGACCTCGGTCGTGAGCTTCTTGACCCAGTTGAGGGCGGCGTTGACCTCCGTCCGGCGGGGCTTGGCCGCGTCGGCCTCCCGGGAGAGGTTCGTCCACTCGGCGAGCAGGCCGGCGACGGCGTGCCAGCGCTCGTCCATGGCGGCCAGTTCCTCACGCGCCGCACCGGCCACGATCGCGCACGCGTCCGTCAGCGTCACCGCCGCCTTGAGCGCGCGCTCGGCGAGTTCGACGGGGTCGGTGATCCGCCGGCAGTCGCCCCAGGTCTTCCACGGCTCGGCGAGCGCGGCCGGGATCTCCCTCGGCGTGACGACCAGGTCGTGCAGGGCACGCGTCGCGGTCCGCAGGCGGGCTTCGGCCTCACGTACGGCCGCGGCCTCACGCAGGAGGGCGGCGATCTGCGCCTCGGCCTGCGCGGCCCACTCCCGGTCCAGCGCCTGTTCCGCGCCGCAGACCGGGCAGGCCGTGTCGTCGGCGTGGCGGTCGTTGTGGTCGAGGGCGGCCCGGAGCAGTGCGGCCCTGCTGTGGGCGTCGGCGGCCGCGGTGCCCTTCAGGTCGCCGACGTCGGCGACGGCGATCCGCAGCGCGTCCACTGCGGCGCCGACCCGGTCCAGGTCGGGGCTCTCGGTCTCGGCGGCGGCCTCCAGTCGCGCCTCCCGCAGTCGGCCCTCGTCGGCTGTGGGCGCGCCCGCGATCAGCGCGTCGAGTACGCCGTGATCGGGCCCGTCCTTCTCCTCCATCGCCATCAGGGCCTTGAGTGCCCGGTCGTCGTGTCCGACCTCCTCCAGGGCCGCGTGCAGGAGCGGCTTCCTGTCCTTCTCCGCATTGACGACGGCGTCGAGTTCCTTCTTCGCGGCCGTCAGCCGGCGCGCGGCGGCGTTGAGGGCGTCCAGGCCGAGGATCGCGGCAATGTTGTCGTACATCTCGGACGGCTTGCCGTTGATCAGGTTGTCCAGGTCGGCATAGGACAGAAACGGGCGGTGGGTGCGGGTGGCCTGTTCCCAGCCGACCTGCTGCAGCGGAACGGTGCCCTGCCCCGGCCGCTTGAGCACGGCCTCGGAGTCGGTGAAGGCGTCGCCGGTCCAGGTGCGGGTGAGCGTGCTCGGCGACGGGTCGCCCTCGACGGTCAGCTTGGCCTCGACGACGGTCCGCTCGCCCTGGTGCAGGTTGCGCCAACGGACGGCGTGGCCGGGGTGCCGACCGCTGCAGTGGGCGTTGGTACCGGTGAACAGGGTTTCGATCGCTTCGGCGATGCTCGACTTGCCGGAGCCGTTGCGGCCGACGACGAGGGTCACGCCGGGCTTGGGCTTCAGCTTGAGCAATGCCTTCGCACCGACACCTCGGAAGCCGGTGACCTCGATGTTCCCCAGGTAGACGGGGCCGGCGGAGGTGCGGGTGCCGCCTTCGGCGTCCCCGGCGTCACCGAGCGCCTCGCGGACGAGGGCCTTCGCCGGGGCGGACAGCTTGCGGTCGCCGGCCAGACGGGCCTCGACGAGGTCGGGCAGAGGCAGTGCGCTGTCGGAGGTCCGGTTCGTCGCGTCGTCCATGGTGTCTCCCGTGACATCCGTGCGGAGAGGGAAAGGGGCGAACACCGACAGGCACCGGGGCGGGCGAACCGTTGAGGTGCCTGTCGACGGACGGAACCGTAGGCGTGGGTGGGAGGTGCGCGGTGTCTCCTTTCTGATAACGACGGTTATCAGGTAGGTCAATGACAAGGAAGTGATCATTCGGGGCGAGGAGCGCGCCGGTTCGCCCGCCCTGGGTGATCAGTTGTTTTGCCTCCTCACCTCACCGATCCGTCAGTTCAACTCGGCGTCCGACGTGGCCTGCTCACGCAGATCGGGGTCGTAGCCGTTCCCCTCCCGCAAGGCCGTGCGTACCTGCTCGTACTCCGCCCAGACGGTCTTGCCCGGGCCGTCCTGACGCGGGTGCCAGTCCCAGCGGGTCGCGAGCTGCGAAACGAGGAGCAGTCCGCGGCCGGTCTCGTCGGTGGCGTCGGTCACCTCCGGGGCGATGAGGCGGCGGGGGTGGCGTTCGGTGCGGGTGTCGGTGACCTCGACGCGCACCGTGCGTCTGTCGGGGGCGGCGCGGAGGCGGAGGTGGAAGTCCCGGCCGGGGACGTGGCCGTGGCTCACGGCGTTCGCGGTCAGCTCGACGACGATCAGCACGATCGCGTCGTGCGGGTCGGTGCCGTGCGGGATGCCCCACGCGTCCAGGCGGACGGCCGCGAGGCGGCGGGCGAGACGGGCCCCGCGCGGCGTGGAGGTGAAGCGCATCTCGAAGGCGGGGCCCGGTGGCGAGGGTGCCTTCGAGGGGCCGCAGGGGTTGGCGGGTTGAGCGGTGTCGGTGGAATTGATGGGTTTCGTCGTCACGCCCCTCACGGCCCCGTCGGTCGCGTAGCGTGACCAGTGGTGACGCAGCGACAGGGGGCGGCTGTACCCGTGTTGTACGCGCGTGTCGGAGCTGCGCGCCGTGACGGCGTCCCTTGCGGGGGCGTTGAGCGAGAGAAGGCGGTGGTGGACATGACGGAGCGCACGGGTGCGGAGGCCGGGGCCGAGGCGGTTCCCGGGGAGCGTGAGAGCGGCGTCGGCGGCGGTGCGGGTGCGGCGGTCGTGAGTCTCGGGGACGAGTGGGAGAACGACGGCGGAGCCGGGCGGCGACCGGAGGACGAGACCGGACAGGATGTCGTGGTCACGTTCGGGCAGACCATGAAGACGCTGCGGATGCGGGAGGGGCTGGAGCGCGAGGAGTTCGGCCGGCGACTCGGGTACTCCGCGTCCACCATCGCGTCGTTCGAGCAGGGACGGAGGATTCCGACGCCTCGGACGATCGAGCGGGCGGATGAGGTGCTGGGGGCGGGCGGGTTGCTGTGCCTGTGGAAGGAGCAGGTGGAGCGGGCGCAGTATCCGGGGTTCTTTCAGGGGATGGCGGTGTTGGAGAAGGAGTGTCTTGAGCTGCTTATGTACGACACCCATGTCGTCAACGGGCTGCTCCAGACCGAGGAGTACATGAGAGCGCTGCTAGCGATGCGGCGTCCGCCCCTGGACTCGGAAACGGTCGAGCAGCGGGTGGCTGCTCGGCTGGCCCGGCAGGACATCTTCGACCGCAAGTCGGCCCCACTGCTGAGCTTCGTAGTGAACGAGGCGGTTCTGCGTCATCGATACGGCGGCACGGACGTGCTGCGGGGACAGTTGGAGCTCATTCTCCTCGCCGGTCAGAAGCAGAACGTCGAGATCCAGGTCATGCCGACCGAGTGCGAGGAGAATGCAGGCGTGAATGGACCGTTCACGGTCGTCACGAGGAAGGACGGCAAGAAGTTCGTCTACACAGAGACGCACACGACCAGTTCTCTTGAAACCGACCCGGAACAGACGGCTCTCGCGGCTGCCCGCTATGGGATTATCCGATCACAGGCTCTCAGTCCGCGAGAGTCGACGAAGTTCATCGAAGGGTTGCTGGGAACGCTATGAACAACGCTGAGTCCTCGACCATCGCCTCCGGCCTCACCTGGTTCAAGAGCAGCTACAGCGGAACCGAGGGCGGTCAGTGCGTAGAGGTCGCGGCCGGTTCGGCAGTTGTGCACGTCCGTGACTCGAAGGCTGACGCCGGCCCCATACTCACTGTCTCCCGTGAGGCTTGGGCAAGCCTCATCGGGTTGGCCTCGTCGGAACGGCGCGTCTGTGGCTGGACCGCAACTGACGCATCCGGGCTCACGATGGCCCGGATGCGTCAGCAGGGGGCTCTCTACTTGGAGGCGGGGTCGTCCCCGTCGGGCCGTTCAACGTAGTCCGTGGCGGAGGGCTCACGCTCCAGCACGACCTCGACGTCCTCGACCCGCAGGGTGGGTTTCGTCATGTCCAGCCCGGCGAGGTGGTTCTTCAGCTTCTTCGCCATGGGGCGGAAGGTCGCGTACGTGAGCCCGCCGGAAAAGACGGCGCCGACGACGGGGACCGCCTTGGAGACCGTCCTTGCGAAGGTCTGCTTCGTCATCTCCTTACCGAGGTGACCGGCGATCTTCTTCACCAGGGGGTAGATGATCCCCTTCGTGAGTGCCTTCTTGGGGAGGCTCTTGGCGACGTGCTTCGACATCTCCTCCGCGACCTTCCCGATCGCAGTGGTCGCCGTGTGGGCGCCGAACATCACGCCGACGAAGAGCGTGAGCACTCCTTCGGTCGCGTCGTCCATGTCGTCGCCGGAGAACAGGTCGGGCCAACTGTAGAGGTAGGCGAGCTTCTGCGAGATGCGCAGCATGTGACCCATGTACTGCGCCAGGTCGGCGGGGACGGTGGCGGGAAGGAATACCAGGCCGGGCAGTCCGGCTGCCGCGGAAGCGGCGCTGACCTTGGCGGTCTCGTATTTGATGGAGTCGTTGGCCGCCTTCTCCAGGATGTCAAGGGGGATACCCGCCGCCGCCGGGGTCTCTTCGATCGCTTGCTTGATCTGCTCTTCGGAGCAGTGGCGGGCCAGCGCCTTCCGAAGGTACGTCTCTCTGTTGATACGCACACCCGGAAGTTTCGCCGCAGCGACCAGCACCGTGGAGAAATGCGACCCCGGGTCTTCCATCTCTTTACCCGCCATAAAATAAACCTGACCTTCCGGGAGGAACTACCTCCCCGTATTGTCTCCAGAGTTCCGATGAGTAGGTGAGGACAGCTCAGCTGTCGGTCTCTCCCTTGGTGGACCACTCGTTGGCGAAGTGCTCCATCTGGCGGAGGACCAGGTCGATGGCCTCCTTCTGCTGGTCCGGCGGGTAGTTGTTGCGGGCCAGGAGGCGCTTGATGGTGCTGCGCAGGCGAGCGCGGACGGACTCGCGGGCGATCCAGTCGGGCTTGAGCTGGCGGCGGACCTCGGCGACCAGTTCACGGGCGATGCCCGCCAGGACCTCGTCGCCCATGAGCGAGCGGGCCGTGCCGTGGTCGGCCACGGCGTCGTAGAAGGCGAGTTCGCGCCAGTTCAGGGGCGGGTCGAACTTCTCGCCCCGTTTGGCGTCGGCCATGACGTCCTTGGCCATCTCGACCAGCTTCGCGATGAGTTCGGCGCTGGTGTACTGCTGGCGCATGTAGCGCACCATCAGGTCCTGGAGCCGCTCGGAGAAGGTCGTCTGCCGGACGATGTTGTGCCGGGTGACCTCGCGCATCTTCCGTTCGACGAGCCGTCGCAGTGCCTCGGCCGCCAGGTGCGGGGTGTCGCTCTGCTGGAGCTGGGCGACCAGCGCGTCGTTGAGGTGGGTCAGATCGGCGGTCTCCAGTCCGGCCTCGGCGAAGAGGTCCGTCACTCCGCCCGTCTCCACCACTGACGAGGTCAGCTGGGCGAGGTACAGCTCGACATCACGGGCGACGGGGAGCCCACGTGCCTCGCGGTTCATGGCGTCCAGCTTCGCCATGTAGGCACGGACTTCGACGAAGAACTGGATGTGACGCTTCCACGCCGGCCTGTCGGTGAACCGGTTCCCGACATGCTTCGAACTGCCCGCCAGAGCCCAGAAACGCTCAAGACGATAAGCGTGCTCGCGGAAGCGGCGGCTCAGCGTCTGACGGGGATCGTCGAGCTGCTCCGGGTTGTTGCCGGGCGTGCGGGGGTCGAGCAAGTACTCGGCGCTCCGCAAGGCCGCGTCGACGAACGCCTTGGGACCGGGCCGGTCGAGCAGCGGTTCCCAGGCGAAGCCGCGCAGGATGTCGGCCAGGACGTCGTACTCGTTGCGCAGCTCGTCCAGTGCGCGCTCGACGTCCTGGCCGAGGGTGCGGTCGCGCTGGTCGGCCTCGGTGTACTCGGCGATGGCCCGCTGGAGGTTCTCCGTCAGCGGGGCGTAGCCGACGAGGAGACCGTCCTTCTTCCCGCGGAAGCGGCGATTGACGCGGGCCAGGGCCTGCATCAGGTTGGCGCCCTTGAGCGGCCGGTCCAGGTACATGGTGTGGATCGGCGGGGCGTCGAAGCCGGTCAGCAGCATGTTGTTGACGATGAGCAGTTCCAGCTCGTCGTCGGGGTCCTTGGCCCGGTTGATGACGGCCTTGCGGCGGCTGTCGGTCAGCGCGTGGGCGAGCAGCTCGTCCGAGTCCTTGCGGGAGTTCGAGGAGAAGACGATCTTCATCGTGCCCTTCTCGAACTCGTCGCTGTGCCACTCGGGGCGCAGCTCGCGCAGTGCGTCGTAGACGCGGACGCAGATCTCGCGGGTCGCGCACACCACCATCGCCTTGCCGGGCGCCCCGCCCGACTCGGAGGCGCCGACGAACGGCTTCATCCGCTCCCGGCGCGCCTCCCAGTGCTCCACCAGGTCGGCCGCGAGGTCCCGTATGCGGGCCGGCGCGCCGTACATGGCGTTCATCGTCGCCACGGCCTGTTCGACGCGGCGGCGCTCGGTGTCGTCGAGGCCCTCGGTGATCCGGTCGGCCTCCTCGTCGATGGTGGTCGGATCGACGTCGTGGTCCAGGACGAGCTGGATCACGCGGCTCTCGTGGTAGACCTTCACGGTCGCACCGTCGTCGGCGGCCCGCTTGAGGTCGTAGACGTCGATGTAGTCGCCGAACACCTCGCGGGTGTTGCGGTCGGCCTCCGAGATCGGGGTGCCGGTGAAGGCGAGCAGCGTGGCGTGCGGGAGCGCGTCGCGCAGGTGGCGGGCGAGGCCGTTGAGGTCGTCGTAGTGGCTGCGGTGGGCCTCGTCGACGATGACGACGATGTTCCGGCGGTCGGAGAGCATCGGGTGGTCGGTGCCCGACTCCCGCTCCTCCTTCGTCTTGCCGAACTTCTGGAGCGTGGTGAAGAGGATCCCTCCCGTCCTCTTCGCCGCGAGCTCCTCTCGCAGTTCGGCACGGGTGACGACCTGCTGCGGCGTCTCCGGGAGGATCTCGCTCTCCTGGAACGTCGAGTAGAGCTGGTCGTCGAGGTCCGTACGGTCGGTGACGACCACGACGGTGGGGTTCAGCAGGGCCGGGTCCCGCATCACCATGGTCGTGGTGAGGACCATCTCCTCCGACTTGCCGGAACCCTGGGTGTGCCAGACGACGCCGGCCTTGCCGTCGCTCGCCGAGGCCGTGCGAACGGCTTCGGCGGCGCGGGTGACCGCGTGGTACTGGTGCGGCTTGGCGATCCGCTTCATCCGCTTCGACGGGACGAAGTTGATGAAGGACTGGATCAGTTCGAGGAAGCGGGACTGGGCGAACAGGCCGTGCAGCGCCAGGTTCTGCCCCGACTCGGAGAAGCCGTCGGCGGTCAGCGGGTCCACGCGGGCGCCGAACTCGTCCGTGTTCCACGGGGCGAAGTGCTCGTACGGCGTGAACGGCGTGCCGTACTTCGCCGTGATGCCGTCGGAGAGCAGGACGACCGCGTTGTAGCGGAAGGCCGTCGGGAACTCCTGCACGTACCGGGCCACCTGGGCGTGGGCGGTCTGGAGCGTCGCGTCCTCGTCGCCGGCCCGCTTCAGCTCGATGGCGGCGAGGGGCAGGCCGTTGACGTACAGGATGACGTCGAAGCGGCGGTTCCTGTCGCCGTCGATCACGGTGACCTGGTTGAGGGCGCGGTAGGTGTTCGCGTCCGGGTCGTCCAGGTCGAGGAGGCGGATCGTGGGGTTGTGCTCGGCGCCGTGGGAGTCGGTGTAGGTGACGGAGCGTATGCCGGTGGTGAGGTGGCGGTGGGCGGCCCGGTTCTCCTCGTAGGTGTCCTGGGAGCCGGGGGTGGCGGCGGTCGCCACGGCCTCGCGGACGGCGTCCGGGGGGAGGTCCGGGTTCAGGCGCGCGATCGCCTCCTGGAGGTCCGGGTAGAGGATCAGGTCGTCCCAGGACTTGCGGTGGTCGGAACCCGGCGCGAACGCGTTACCGGGGGCCGGCTGCCAGGCCAACTCGGCCAGCTCGTCGAGGGCGAGCAGCTCCCAGTCGGCCTCGGTGGGGCGGCGGTGGGTTCTGTCGTCGGGTTCGTTTCCGTCGTGGGGTGTCGTCATGTGGCGTCCTCGACGATCTTCTCGGCGTCCTTGACGCGGAGGCGGCCGGACATGAGTTGGGGGAGGAGGGTGTCGCGGAGGGTGGCGAGGGTCTGCGACTCACTCAGGGCCTGATCAGCTCGTGCTTCGAGGGAGTCGAGCTTGGGGCGAAGCTCGTGCTGCTTCTCTTTGCTGGGGAGAGAGATTTCCAGCTCACCCAGTTGAGTACGCCGAAGCTCCGTCTGGCCAGTGCTGCCCTCGCCCATCGCCTCGATCTCAGGTTGCGCGCGAAGCATGGCGAATCCTGCACAAACGGGGTCCAGCTGGGTCTCATCAAACCTCACGATGGTGATGTGCGAATCGACCGTCGCGGCCTCGTCGGAATTCCAACACGCAACTCGGCCGAGCGTGCCGACACCAGTCGAATTCACCAGAACGTCGTTTCTCACGAGCAGCTTCGGTTCCTTCACCTTATCTCGAAGCGTACGACGTGCGGGGGTGAGACTCACCCGTCCGCCTCGGATGCATTTCTGGTTCAGCACCACCAAGTCGTCCGGTGATTCGGAATACTTCGGTGCAATGCCTCGAGTGAGAACGCACGACACGGAGTCGATATCGACCTCCATACCCCCGTCCTCCGCAACCGCTTGAGCGAAGATCGCAAGGCCGAGTTCACGCGAGGTGGTCGCGATGCGCTCGTTGACGGCGATCCTGTCGTCCAGCGCCCCGAGCACCGCGGCTACCCGTCGTTGCTCGTCCAATTCCGGCAGCAAGACCGGAACAGCGCCGAGAATCTGGGTGTTGAGGTTCGGCATGGTTGCACCGACCGCATGCCGGATGATCCAGGTACGCACTTCGGGGTGCCCTAGAAAGTAAGACAGGAAGAGAGAGTCCACCCCGGCCCCGGGGCGCACCCGCAGACACCCCGTTCCGCAAAGCCACCCTTCCTGCGCATCGCGAACCAAAGCACGTCGAGTGACGTCGCCTCGCCGCGAGTAAACGATATCGCCCTTACGGAGCCGGTACTTCGAGAGTCGTCGAGCGTCCTCAATTGTGATGCGCGCAATCTCCCCATCACGGATCACGTTTTCGCCAATATCTTGCGGCATGACACTCGGGATGCCATCTGCCACATAGTCGGAAGCATGCAATTGACTTCCGAAGGGTCCGGTCTGGATACCACCACCATCAGAGCATGCGACTGCAAGGTTGGTGCGTCGCCACTCAACGGGTGCGTCTACGAAGAGAAGGTCAGCCACTGATATCTCCCAGCTGAACACGCACCGTCTTCTCCAATTCCGCCGACTTATCGAACAGCTCGAACAGCTCCGCCGTCAACTTGCTGATCCGCGCGGCCACGACCTCCGCAGCCTCTTCCTCCGCCTCGACAGCACCCACGTACCGCCCCGGCGTCAGGACGTACCCGTGCTCCCGCACCTTCTCCAGGTCGGCCGAGTAGCAGAAGCCCGGTACATCTTCGTAGACCAGCCCTTCCTCGCGCGCCGACGCCGTGCCGCGCCACGCGTGGTACATGTCGGCAATCTTCCGCAGGTCAGCCTCCGAGAAAACGCGCTCCGTCCTGTCGACCATTTCGCCCATCGCGCGGGCGTCAATGAAGAGAATCTCGCCCCGCCGGTCGTTGAGCCGCCGCGCACCCTGCGGGGACTTGTCCTTCGACAGGAACCACAGACACGCTGGAATCTGCGTCGTACGGAAAAGCTGCGACGGCAACGCCACCATGCACGCCACCAGGTCCGCTTCCACCAGCGCCTGCCGGATCTCCCCCTCTCCGCTGGACTGCGAGCTCATCGAGCCGTTGGCCAGGACGATGCCCGCCGTGCCCCTCTCCCCCAGCTTGGAGATCATGTGCTGGAGCCAGGCGTAGTTGGCGTTGTTCTTCGGCGGGACCCCGTACTTCCACCTCGGGTCGCTCTCGTCCCGCGCCCAGTCCTTGATGTTGAAGGGCGGGTTGGCCATCACGAAGTCGGCCTTGAGGTCCGGGTGCTTGTCGTCGGCGAAGGTGTCGCCCCAGCGGGCGGCGAGGTTGCCGTCGATGCCGTGGATGGCCAGGTTCATCTTGGCCAGGCGCCAGGTGCGCTCGTTCAGCTCCTGGCCGTACACCGCGATGTCGGCCTTGTGGCCCTTCCCCCGGTGCGCCTCGATGAACTTGCTCGCCTGCACGAACATGCCGCCCGAGCCGCACGCCGGGTCGTACACCCGCCCCTCGTACGGCTCCAGGATCTCGACGATCAGCCGGACGACAGAGCTCGGCGTGTAGAACTCGCCGCCCCTCTTGCCTTCCGCGCGCGCGAAGTTGCCCAGGAAGTACTCGTACACCTCGCCCAGCAGGTCCTGCGCCGGCCGGTCCTCGCTGCCGCCGAACCGCGCGTCGCTGATCAGGTCGACGAGTTCGGCAAGCCGCTTCTGGTCGACGCGGTCCTGGTTGAAGATCTTGGGGAGGACACCCGTCAGGGAGGCGTTCTCCCGCATGATCGCGTCCATCGCCTCGTCCAGGAGCTTGCCCACCCCCTGTGCCTTGGCGTTCGCGGCGATCCAGGACCAGCGGGCGGTCTCCGGGACCCAGAAGACGTGGGCGCCGGTGTACTCGTCGCGGTCCTCCAGGAAGTCGCCGATCTGGTCCTCGGAGATACCGTCGTCGGCGAGTTCCTTGGCCAGTTCGGTGCGGCGTTCCTCGAAGGCGTCCGAGACGTACTTCAGGAAGATCAGGCCGAGGACGAACTCCTTGTACTGGGCGGCGTCGATCGACCCGCGGAGCTTGTCGGCCGCCTTCCAGAGGATGTCCTGGATCTCCTTGGCGGTGGAGGCGCTGAACAGCTCCGCCTGGTCGGCGGGCTTGCCTTTACTTGCAGCCATCGGGTGGGCCGTCTCCTTCAGTGGACGTCGGTGTGCGGAAGTGGCTGGATGGTGAGCGTGCCGTCGGCCATGCCGGCCGCCATCACGCGGGTCAGGTCGTCGAGCGCGGCCGTCTGCTCGCGCAGTAACGCCGTCCGGCTCTCGATCTCGGCGAGGACGGCCTCGTACAGGTCGGCCTCGGCGCCGCTCAGGTCGGGAATCACCAGGTCCTCGATGCGGCGGGAGGCGCGCACGGCTCCGCTGGTGCGGGCGTGCTCCCCCGCCGCCGCCCGCAGCAGCGCGGCCAGCACCCGGGGTCGTACCGGCGGGTCCGCGTCGGGATGCACCCGCAGGATGCGGGCCGGAGCCGCGACCAGCGAGAGCCCCTCCGTGTCGACGTACACGCCGAAGTGCGGGTGGGCGGTGACGACGAGGTCCCCGGGTTCGGTGAACTGGGCGTGCTCGTAGGCCGTGAGCAGGATGCCCCGGTCGATGCGACGGCCGCCGATGCGGGCGGTGCCGAGGATCTCCTCGGGGGTGAGGACCGTGTAGTGGCCCTCGGAGGTGAGGTGTTCGGGGGCGAAGCGGTGGCCGGGGCGGCGGCGCAGGCGGCGGGCGCGCAGGAGGCGGCCGACGGACGTACGGCGTACCGGCTGGTTCTCCGGGCGCAGTTCCGCCCGGGCGCGCAGCCGGAGTTCGCCGGCGCGCGACCGTTCGTGGAGCTCGCCCAGGCGACGCTCCAGGTCCGCGATGAGTGCCGGGCGTTCCACCACCGTCCGCAGGTGCCGGGACGCGGGCGTGCGGTGCTGCGGGGTGAACGGGGCGCCGGGACTGCCGTCCAGGTCGGTGCCGTGGACGATGGCGGCGTGGCGCGGTTCGTGGCGGGGGTCGGGGGTCCAGCCGGAGGCACGCCAGATGGCGATGTCCTCGGCGAGCGCGTCGAGGACGGGCTCGGTGAGCGGCCGGGCGGAGTAGTCGGCGAGGAGGACGCGGCCGGTGCGCTGCTCCTCGGGGACGCGGGCGAGGACCCAGACCGCCGTGCGGTAGCCGGGACGGTAGGCGTAGGCGCCGTCGGGGAGGCTGATCGCCGCCTTGAGTAAACCGGGTTCCAGGAACGAGCGGCGCAGGCGGTCGGCGTCGCCGTGCCGGGTGAGGGGGCCGGTGAGGGCGTCGGCGGGGCCGAGGACGACGGCGGTGGCTCCGGTGTCGAGGTAGTCGGTGAGGGCGGCGACCTGCTCGAGGACCGCCTTGGCGTCGCGGGTCTCGGCGGCCTCGTAGGGCAGGGCGCAGACGAGGAGGTGCGGGTAGCCCCACTCGTCGGCGGTCAGCTCCTCGCCCTCGACGACGTCGAGCCGGAACTCGTACACCCCGCGCACCAGCATCCGCCGGCGGACCAGACGCACGCGGGCCGGGTCGGGGTCGGCGGCGAGGTAGACGTGACCGGCGTCCTCGGCGGCTCGGTCGTGGAGGGCCGCCGGAAGGTCGCCGCAGCAGGCGTGCGGGACGGCGATCACCGCTCCCTCGTCGAGGGTGTCGATCCCGGAGAGCGCGGCGAGGGCGCGGACCACGGCCGGGGCGGGCCCGTCGGCGGCCGGGTCGGGGGAGCCGAGGCGGTGGCGGGCCTGGAGGATCCAGTCGAAGGCCTCGGCGGGGTTGTACGCGGCGTCGATCAGTTCGTCGGCGAGGTGGGCGAGGGCCGGGCCGGTGCGGTCGGGGTCGGGCAGGGAGCGCAGTTCGGAGAGGAGGAAGAGGTCCTCGGGGTCGAGGTCGGCGGCCCGTTCCAGGAGCGTGTGCCAGGGGCGGCCGTCGGCGACGGGAGCGTCGAGCTGCTGGTGCAGGCAGACCAGGGAGGTCAGCGCGCCGAGCAGGACGGACGCGGGCAGGAGCGGGGTGCGCCAGGCGGCCAGGGTGTGCAGGGCGAGCTCGGCGCGGAGCCGGCGGGCGTCGGTGTTGCCGCGGCCGGTGGAGGCCAGCCAGTCGACGACCGCGCGGGCGTCGAACAGGGGACGCCCGTCCTCATGGGCGACGGGTGCGGGGAAGTCGGGGTGGCGGCGGGCCCACGTGGTCGGGACCGGGCGCTTGACCTGGGCGAGGGCGGCGATCTCGGCATAGGTGATCCGCCAGGCCGGGGTTTCGGGCAGGATGGCGGCGGACGTCCGTGCGGTCGTGTGCGTCGTCATGGACGGTCCCCCCCTCTCCCCCGGGTCACTGAGGCCGGCTTCCTCGCCTCGTGGTCCTCCCCTCTTCAGCGGGGTGGACGTCAGCAATCTACAGCGAGGCCTGATCCTCAGGGGAAACTCGGCTGATAATACGGGTTATCAGTGATCTCAGCACCGATCCTTCGGACCGGCGGGCACCTTGTGACCAGCAAGCGCCACGACGCCGAACCGGAGGACCACCGCAATGAACCACCCGCCCTCGACACCGCCCAGCACCCCGCAGCCCTCCGGGTCCGGGAACGCGCCGAGCTGGGGCGCCGTACCGCCGGGGCCGGCCCCGTCGACGGGCCCCGGGCAGCCTCCGGCGGGCGTGCCGGCGAGGCCGAAGGCATCGCGCCGCAAGGCCTGGCTCACCCACGGCGCGACCGCGCTCGTCGCCCTCGTGATCGGCGCGGGCATCGGCGGCGACGGGGAGTCCGGCGGCGAGGACGACTCCGCCGCCCCGGCCCCCGCGGTCACCGTCACCGAGACCGCGCCCGCTGAGGACGGTGCACCGGAGCCGGCCGCCACGGTCACCGAGGAGGTCACGGTCACTCCGAAGCCCGCCAAGAAGCCCGGAGCGGCCACCATGGTCGAGGGCGACGGCCAGTACCTCGTCGGCGAGGACATGCAGGCCGGCACCTACAAGACCGCCGGGCCCGAGAAGGGCGGCATCATCGAGAACTGCTACTGGGCGCGCACCAAGGACGCCTCCGGGGAGTTCGGGGCGATCATCGCCAACGACAACCTCCAGGGGCAGGGCCGGGTGACGGTCGACAAGGGCGAGTACTTCGAGACCAACGGCTGCCAGGAGTGGACCAAGGTCGGCTGACCGGCCACCGCACACGCCGCCGCGCTCGTGGGGGGACGCGGCGGACACGGGGCGGGCGGCCCGCCGAGGACGGACCGCCCGCCCTTTCTTCCCCTTTCCGCCACCCGCCCGACGTAAACAGGAGGGTCCGTCGATGGGCCGCCGTTCCCCGCTCGCCCACGCGCCCCGCCCCACTTCCGAGGGCCGTCCGCAAGTGCACTTCGACGGCATGGTCAAGGCCGTCTCCTGTACGCCGGTCGTCCTCGCCACGGACGCCTCCGTTGCCGGCGACAAGGTCGGCAGGGTGGCTTCCGAGGCCCAGCGGTGCTGCCAGAACCCGGTTCCTGTGCGACAAGTACGGACTGCCGCTGCCGGCCGAGCTGACGACCGACGGAGACGACACCATGACCGACGCTGAATAGGCCAGGCCTGATGCGGGTCTCAGGGAGCGGTGGGCTTGCCGCTGGACGGCGGCCGTTTTGCGAACGGGGCACCGGGAACCGCCCACCGGGCACGACCGCACGATCACGATGCCGGAGGAACTCGGCGAGCTGCTGATCGAGGGGCGGGCCGGTCCCTCACCCCTCGGTGGCGGCCGGACCCGCACCGTCTCCACCCAGTGCGGCGGCTCGGGGGCGTCGTGGCCGATCAGGGCCACGATGAGGATCGTTCGTTCGGAAAGGTTCGCCGGCCCACGGGCAGCCGTCCGGGGCGGACGAGGCCGTCAGCTCGGCGACACGGGCAGCACATCCGGCGCCAGCGCCGCCGCCCTCGCCGTCGCGGCCGTCATCCGGCGGCGGTGGTGGCGGCGGCACAGCACCTCGTAGCCGATCTCGTCCGCGGACCCCGTGACGTCGCCGACGACGACCTGGGCGCCCTCGACGACCATCACGCCGCCGACCGTGCGGGCGTTGTGCGTGGCGCGGGCGCCGCACCAGCACAGGGCCTCCACCTGGAGCACCTCGACGCGGTCGGCGAGTTCGATCAGACGCTGGGAGCCGGGGAACAGCTTGGAGCGGAAGTCGGTGGTGATGCCGAAGGCGTAGACGTCGAGGTCCAGGTCGTCGACCACGTGCGCGAGCTGGTCGATCTGCTCGGGCGCGAGGAACTGCGCCTCGTCGGCGATCACGTAGTCCGCGCGGCGGCCCTGCGAGAGGTGGTCGACGAGGTGGGCGTACAGGTCGGCGCCGTCGCCGACCTCCACCGCGTCGGTGACCAGGCCCAGGCGGGAGGACAGCTTGCCCTCGCCGGCCCGGTCGTTGCGGGTGAAGATCATGCCCACCAGGCCGCGTGCCGACCGGTTGTGTTCGATCTGCAGAGCCAGCGTCGACTTCCCGCAGTCCATCGTTCCGCAGAAGAACACCAGTTCGGACATGGAGGGTCGGGTACCTTTCGGCGAGGATCAGGGACGGAGCGCGTCAGGAGCGTACTTCGAGCAGGGGGACCAGCTGCTCGGCAGGGGTCATGGAGCCGTGGTTGCCGACCATCGCCGACTCCCTGGGCTCCCGTTCGGAGGCGACGAGCAGGACGTCGTCCCGCGCCGCGGCGATCACGTCGCCGATCCGGTGGTACACGCGCTCGTCCACCTCCGGCCCGAACCAGCCCGCGGCGATCGCCTCGTCGCGGGACGCCACCCAGAACTGCTCGCCGAGCACCTCGCGCCAGCACGCCAGCACGTCACCGGCGGCGCCGGGCACCGCGTACACGTGGCGCGCGCGGCCCTCGCCGCCGAGGAGGGCGACGCCCGCCTTCAGTTCCCAGTCCTCGTCGAAGTCGATGCGGTGCGTCTCGTCGAAGGGGATGTCGACCATGCCGTGGTCGGCGGTGACGTACAGGGCGCTGCGGGGCGGCAGTTGCTCGGCGAGGCGCTGCACCAGGCGGTCGACGTACATGAGCTGGCCGCGCCAGGTGTCGGAGTCGATGCCGAAGCGGTGGCCGGCGCCGTCGACCTCGGCGTAGTACGTGTAGACCAGCGAGCGGTCGCCGGCGGCCAGTTGCTCGGCGGCGGTGTCCATGCGGTCCTCGCCGGACAGCCGTCCCTGGAAGGTGCCGCCGCTGAGCGCGACCTTCGTCAGCGGGGTGTCGGCGAAGGTCGGGGAGGACACCTGGGCGGCGTGCACGCCCGCGCGGTGCGCCAGTTCGAAGACCGTCGGGTACGGCTGCCAGGCGCCCGGCGGGGTCCACGGCTGCCAGCGGAGCTGGTTCATCAGCTCGCCGGTGTCCGGGTCGCGCACGGTGTAGCCGGGCAGGCCGTGGGCGCCCGGGGGCAGACCGGTGCCGACAGAGGCGAGGGAGGTCGCGGTGGTCGCCGGGTACCCGGCGGTGATCGGACGCCCGGTGCCGCCGCGCGACGCGGCCAGCAGGGACGTCATGAACGGCGCTTCCTCCGGGTGGGCCTTGAGCTGCTCCCAGCCGAGGCCGTCGATCAGGAAGACGCAGTTGCGGTCGGCGGGGGTCAGTTCGCCGATGCCCGCGGTCATGCCGGGGACGCCGAGTCCGGCGGCGAGGGTGGGCAGCAGGTCGGCCAGCGAGCCGGTGCCGTAGGCCGGGACGGGTGCGGAGCCGACGGGGAGCGGCTCCGGGTGGAAGTCCGGGACGCCGGGCGCCGGGCGCCCCCGGTCGTGGGCCGCGGGCGGGGGGTGAGCCATCAGCGCAGGTCCGCCGTCGCCTCGGACAGGGCCTGGGCGAAGGCGAGCGCCTGGCGCACCGTCTCCGGGCCGTCGCCCGCCTCGCTGACGCGCAGGCTCAGGTCGTCGGCCGTCGAGCTGCCCGTGTAGCCGTGGTCGGCCTCGCAGTCGGGGTCGCCGCAGGCGGCCGGCTCCAGGTCGATGCGGGAGACGGCGCCCCAGCCGATGGTGAGCACGATCTCGCGCGGCAGGGTGCCCGGCGTGTACGACTCCGGGTTGGCGACCACGCGGCTGACCACGATCGACGAGATCCGGCCGAGCTTGACCGACTCGGTGGACGTGGTGGCGTACGGGGTCGGGGAGGTGCTGTCCGCGGCCTGCTCGTCGGTGTGGCTGACGATGAAGCGGTTGGCGGTGAGGACGAGCACGGTGACGTGCCGCCGCACCTCGTTCTGGTCGAACGTCGTCTCCTGGTGGACCAGGTACGACCGGACGGGCTCGCCGCCCACGGCGGCCTCCACCGCCTCGGCCACGAGAGCCGGGTAGTAACCGCTGCGCTCGATCGCCGCCCGCAGCCCCTGGGTCGTCGTACTGGTCTTGGCCATGTCGCCCATCCTACGGGTGACCACCGACTGCGAGGCACCGCTCGCCCCGGTCAGTACGCGGGGAGGGTCCGGGGCCCGTGGTCGTCGCGGGCGGGCGGCGGCGCGAGGCGCACGGAGGCGCTCAGGACGCTCACGCCGTGCGGGGCGACCACGACCGGCTCCAGGGTGACCGCGACCACCTCGGGATGGTCGTGGACCAGCCGCGACACCCGCAGCATCAGCTCCTCCAGCGCGGGGGTGTCGACGGGCGCCGACCCGCGCCAGCCGAACAGCAGCGGGGCGGTGCGGATCGACCGGACCAGCGAGGTGGCGTCCCGGTCGGTCACCGGGATCAGGCGGTGCGCCATGTCGCCCAGCAGCTGGGACGCGGCCCCGGCGAGCCCGAAGGACAGCACGGCGCCGGCCGCCGGGTCGATCACCGCGCGGACCACCGTGTCCACCCCGCGCGGGGCCATGCGCTGCACCACCGGGCGCAGCTCCCCCGGGCTGCCGAACAGCTCGGTCAGCTCGGCGTACGCCCGGCGCAACTGCTCCTCGTCGGCCAGGTCGAGGCGGACGCCGCCCAGGTCGGCGCGGTGCCTGAGGTGCGGGGCGGTCGCCTTGAGGGCGACCGGGTAGCCGAGGGCGCGGGCGGCCTCGGCGGCGGCGTCCGGAGCGGGCGCGGGCAGGGCGCGGTGCACGTGGATGCCGTAGGCGGCGAGCAGTTCACAGGTGGCCTCGGTGGTGAGGTTGAGGCCCTGCCCGCGGGCGAGCAGCCCCTCGATGAGGGCGGCGGCGCCCCGCTCGTCGATGTCCTCGTACGCGGGCACCTTGCCGGGGTCGGCGGCGTCGCGCCGCCACTGCCCGTACGCCACGGCCTGCGCGAGCGCCCGCACGGCACGCTCGGCGGCGGGGTAGGCGGGGATGAGGTGGGCGTCTTCGGGGGGTGGTACGGGGGTGGGCGCGCCCGGGTCGTCCGCCTCGGCGCCCTCTTCCGTCCCCGTCCCCGTCCGGGGCTCCGCGCGCTCCCCCGCGTGCGTGCCGCCGGCCGCCGGGTCCGGGCCGGAGGCGGCGGACGGCTGGGGCGCCGTGCTCGTCGCGGCCGACAGGGCCTCCGCGAGGCCGCCCAGCTCGACGTGGACCACGAGGACCGGCTTGGTCGGCTGCTCGGCGGCGGCCGAGCGCAGCGCCTCGGCCAGGGCCGCGTCGCCGACCGAGCCCTCGCCCACCGACGGGATGGCGGTCACGACGACGGCGTCGGAGGAGTCGTCGGCCAGCGCGCGGGAGAGCGCCGCGTGGAAGTCCGCCGCGGAGGCGGCCGTGGTGAGGTCCTGCGGCGGGTGCGGGCGCAGGCCCTCGGCGAGGCAGGCGTCGTAGGTGAGCAGGCCCAGGGACTCGGAGTTGCCGAGGATCGCCACCCGGGGGCCGGCCGGGAGGGGCTGGCGGGCGAGGAGCAGGCCGGCGTCGACCAGGTCGGTGATGGTGTCCACGCGGATCACCCCGGCCTGGCGCAGCAGGGCGGAGACGGTGGCGTGCGGCAGCCGGGTCGCGCGGACGGCGTGTCCGCGCGGTCCCGCCCCGTGGCGCGCGCCCTGCACCACGACCAGCGGTTTCGCCGCGGCGGTGCGGCGGGCGAGGCGGGTGAACTTGCGGGGGTTGCCGATCGACTCCAGGTACATCAGGGCGACGTCGGTGTCGGCGTCCTCGTACCAGTACTGCAGGACGTCGTTGCCGGAGACGTCCGCCCGGTTGCCGGAGGAGACGAACGTGGACAGGCCGGTGACGCCGGTGACGCCGCCGCCGCGCCGGTGCAGCCGGGACAGGAGCGCGACGCCGATGGCGCCGGACTGGGCGAACAGGCCGATGCGGCCCGCGCGGGGCATGTCGGGGGCGAGCGAGGCGTTCAGCCGCACCTCGGGCGAGGTGTTGATGACGCCGAAGGAGTTCGGTCCGATGATCCGCATGCCGTGGCTGCGGGCCTGCCGGACCAGGGCGCGCTGGCGCTCCCTGCCCTCGGGGCCGGACTCGGCGTAGCCGGCGGAGACCACGACGAGGCCCTGGACGTCGTGCTCGCCGCACTCGGCGACCACCTCGGGGACCCGCTCGGCGGGCACCGCGACGACCGCGAGGTCCACGGGCCCGTCGATGTCGCGCACCGAGCGGAAGGCGGGCACGCCGTCGAGTTCCTTCCGCCCCTCCGGCAGCGCCCCGTTCACGGCGTACAGGCGGCCGGTGAAGCCGCCGTCGCGGATGTTGCCGAGGATGCTGCGTCCGACGCCGCCGGGTGCGCGGCCGGTGCCGATGACGGCGACCGCGCCGGGGGCGAGCAGCCGCTGCACCGAACGTGCCTCCGCGCGCTGCTCGCGCGCGTGCTGCACGGCCAGGGAGCGGTCGGTGGGTTCGAGGCCGAACTCCAGGCGCACCACGCCGTCCTCGAAGCTGCGCTTCTGGGTGTACCCGGCGTCGGTGAACACCTTGATCATCTTGGTGTTGGCGGGCAGCACCTCGGCGGCGAACCGGCGGATGCCGCGCTCGCGGGCGACGGCGGCGATGTGCTCCAGCAGGGCGGAGGCGACGCCCCGGCCCTGGTGGGCGTCCTGCACCAGGAAGGCGACCTCGGCCTCGTCGGCCGCGCCGGTCGCGGGCCGCCCGCCGGCGCCGATGCGGTCGTAGCGCACGGTGCCGATGAACTCGTCGCCGATGGCCGCCGCGAGCCCGACCCGGTCCACGAAGTCGTGGTGGGTGAAGCGGTGGACGTCCTTGGCGGACAGCCGCGGGTAGGGCGCGAAGAAGCGGTAGTACTTCGACTCGTCGGAGACCTGCTCGTAGAAGCTGACCAGGCGCTCGGCGTCGTCGGCGGTGATGGGGCGGATGCGTGCGGTGCCGCCGTCGCGCAGCACCACGTCGGCCTCCCAGTGGGCGGGGTACTCGTGGCGGTCCGACGAGGTCTGCATGGGCCCCAGAGTACGGCTCGCGTCCGGTAGCGGCGCGAGGCAGTCTGTGGTGGACGGCTGCCGGGCCGAGGCCGCGGCCCGGCGGCCGCCGGAGCCGTCCCGGACGCCGCTCCGGGCTCGCGTCCACGGTATGGAAGAATGGTCTAGACAACCCTGAACAGCGAAGGGCAGCAACACATGGCTGAGCGCCGCGTCAACGTCGGCTGGGCCGAGGGTCTCCACGCCCGCCCCGCCTCCATCTTCGTCCGGGCCGCCACGGCCGCAGGCGTCCCGGTGACGATCGCCAAGGCCGGGGGCACCCCTGTCAACGCGGCCTCGATGCTGGCTGTCCTGGGCCTGGGCGCCCAGGGCGGTGAGGAGATCGTCCTCGCCTCCGACGCCGAGGGTGCGGACGCCGCCCTGGACCGTCTGGCGAAGCTGGTCGCCGAGGGCCTCGAGGAACTCCCCGAGACCGTCTGAATCCGTATTTCCGCACGCGACGGCCGTGCGACCCGGAAAGGCCCGTCCGGACCCCGGACGGGCCTTTCCTTTTCCTCTTTCCATTTCCGGGCAGCCGAAAAATCCCCCGCCCTTCGCACCCTCTTTTTGTACGGGGCCCGTGTTAAGGGCGCAGGCTCGGCATGTGTACGGGATGTTGCGCGTTCCTCACACGGTCCGTGCGGACGGACCGCTCGGCGCCGGAGCCGAACCGGAGCCGGTGGCCGGCGTTCGCCTGCTCGGCGTGCACCCCCGCGAGGGTCCGCGCCCGCTCGCCGTCGCCGCGGGCCACGGCGTCCACGATCGCGCCGTGCTCCGCCCAGTACGCCACCGGGTCGGCCGGCCCGTCGACCGCGTACATCCAGGCGATCTTGTGCCTGAGCTGGGTCAGCATCGACGTCAGCGCCGGGCTGCCGGAAGCCTGGGCGAGCGTCTCGTGGAACCAGCCGCCCAGTGAGCGCAGATCGTCGCTGCTGCCCTGACGTACGCGTTCCTGCCCCAGCCTGACCAGGCCCCGCAGCACCTTCAGATGCGCGTCGGTGCGCCGCTGGGCCGCCCGCAAGGCGCCGAGGGGCTCCAGGAGCCGGCGCATCTCCAGCAGGTCGGCGGCCTCCTGCTCGGTGGGCTCCGCCACGCACGCGCCCGCGTGCCGCCGGGTCACCACGAAGCCCTCGGCCTCCAGCGTGCGCAGGGCCTCGCGGACGGGGACGCGGGAGACCCCGTAGCGGCGGGCGAGCAGTTCCTCGGTGAGCCGGCTCCCGCGCCCGTGGACACCGGCGACGATGTCGTCCCGGATCGCCGTGCACACCGAGTGCGCGGGAATACGCATGACCGACCTCCGGATCAATTCCCGTGGAACGTCGACGATTGACGTCCGTTCGTGACTCTATTGCAATCGGCGGCGATTTCCGACGGCGGACCGGAATTCCTCCATGATTTTCGGACGGAGGGCGCCGGGACGGATGTGCCCCGGAACGGCGAAAGCCCCGGCTCGCGGGGAGCCGGGGCCCGAGGGCGTGACGGGCGCGCCTCAGATGTTCACGCCGTGCGACCGGAGGTAGGCGGCCGGGTCGAGGTCGGAGCCGTACTCGGCGGACGTGCGGGCCTCGAAGTGGAGGTGGGCGCCGGTGACGTTGCCCGTGGCGCCGGAGAGACCGATCTGCTGGCCGGCGGCGACCTCCTGCCCCACCGACACGGCGATCGACGACAGGTGCGCGTACTGGGTGTACGTGCCGTCGTGCATCTTGATGACGACCTGGTTGCCGTACGCGCCGCCCCAGCCGGCCTCGACGACGGTGCCGACGCCCACGGACTGGACGGGCGTGCCGCTCGCGGCGTGGAAGTCGATCCCGGTGTGGCTGCCGGACGACCAGATGGCGCCGCCGCTCCGGTAGGCGGTCGAGACGTACGAGCCGGGGATCGGGGAGACGAAGGTGTTGAGCCGCTTGCGCTCGGCCTCGCGGGCGGCGCGCTCCTTCGCGGCGCGGGCCTTCTCCGCCTCCTCGGCCGCCCGCTCGCGCGCCGCCTCCTCGGCGGCCTTGCGCGCGGCCGCCTCGGCCGCCACGCGGGCGGCCTCGTGCTGGGCGGCGGCCTGGGCGTCGATGCGGTCGGCGATCACGTCACCCAGGGTGACGACGGGGGTGAGGCCGGTCCGTGCCGCGGCCGGTTCGGCGGCGAGCGCGGGGGCCGCGAGGGAGCCGACGACGCCGGTGCCCGCGAGGGCCGCGACGCCCGCGGCGCGGGCGGAACCGCGCTGGACGCGGCTGGGACGACGGTGCTTCCCGGTGGCGCGGGTGAACGCCATGTACAGGCTGGTCCTTTCCTTCCCTCTCGCCTACCGGGTTAGCTGACGGGTTCGGAGCAGGAAGGTCTCCTACGGACCCCCTCGCGACACGCGCGGGCGTCCGATTCACCCCAGGGATCTCATGTGGGTCCCCGGCTCCCCTGGCTCGCGCCGTACGGGGACTCGGCGATGGCTGTCCGGTGCCGCGGGTGCGGCGCACTGCCCGACGAACAGCCCGCACGAAGCTAAGCGGGACGTCGCGCGATCCCCAAACGATTCCCGGGTTTTGTAGCGCATACCACAGGGCAGACAGGCAACCTCCGCCCCAATTCGGGCATAAGGGAGCCCCGGTGGCGTCGCCGTCACCGGGGCCTTTCACGCGCGCGTGTGCGGCGGCTGCCCTACTCGGCCGTCACGACGGTGACTTCGCCGATCCCGAGCGCCTCCACGGGCGCCTTGATCTGCGCCGCGTCACCGACGAGCACGGTGACGAGACGGTCCACCGGGAAGGCGTTCACGACGGCTGCCGTGGCCTCCACGGTGCCGGTCGCGGCCAACTGCCGGTACAGGTCGGCCTGGTAGTGGTCCGGCAGGTGCTGCTCGACCTGGTCGGCCAGCGTGCTCGCGACGGCCGCGGCGGTCTCGTACTTGAGCGGCGCCACGCCCACCAGGTTCTGCACGGCGACGTCGCGCTCCTCGTCGGTGAGGCCCTCGGCGGCCAGCGTGCGCAGCACGGTCCACAGGTCGTCCAGTGCCGGACCGGTGTTGGGGGTGTCGACGGAGCCGCTGATGGCCAGCATCGACGCGCCCGTGCCGTCCGGGGCGGACCGCAGCACCTGGCCGAACGCCCGGACGCCGTAGGTGTATCCCTTCTCCTCGCGCAGGACGCGGTCCAGGCGCGAGGTGAGGGTGCCGCCGAGGCAGTACGTGCCGAGCACCTGCGCGGGCCACACCCGGTCGTGCCGGTCCGGGCCGACACGGCCGATCAGCAGCTGCGTCTGGACGGCGCCGGCCCGGTCCACGATGACCACGCGGCCGGTGTCGTCCGCGACCACCGGCGGCACCGGCCGCGGCTGGGCCTGCGAGCCCGTCCAGGCGCCCAGGGTGTCGGCGAGCAGCGCGTCCAGGTCGACGCCGGTGAGGTCGCCGACCACCACGGCGGTCGCCGTGGCCGGGCGGACGTGCTTCTCGTAGAAGCCGCGCACGGCCGCGGAGTCGATGCGCGCGACGGTCTCCTCGGTGCCCTGGCGCGGGCGCGACATGCGCGAACTCGCCGGGAACAGCTCCTTGGAGAGCTCCTTCCCGGCGCGGCGGGACGGGCTCGCCAGCTCGTGCGGGATCTCGTCGAGGCGGTTGCGGACCAGCCGCTCGATCTCGCTGTCGGCGAAGGCGGGCGCGCGCAGGGCGTCGGCGACCAGACCGAGCCCCTTGGCCAGCCGCGAGGCCGGCACCTCGAGGCTGAGGCGGACGCCGGGGTGGTCGGCGTGCGCGTCCAGGGTGGCGCCGCAGCGCTCCAGCTCGGCGGCGAACTCCTCGGCGGTGTGCTTGTCGGTGCCCTCGGAGAAGGCGCGCGCCATGATCGTGGCGACGCCGTCGAGGTCCTCCGGCTCCGCGTCCAGGGGGGCGTCGAGGACCACCTCGACGGCGACGACCTGCTGGCCGGGGCGGTGGCAGCGCAGCACGGTCAGGCCGTTGTCGAGGCCACCGCGCTCGGGGGCCGGGAAGGCCCAGGGCTTGGCCTCGCCCGCCTGCGGCCGGGGGTGGAACTCCATCGTGGCGAGCTCGGTCACTTCGCCGTCTCCTCGTTGTCGTCGGCGCCGGCTGCGGCTGCGGCTTCCTCGGTCTCGTCGGTGGCGTCCTCGGCCGCCGGGGCGACGGGCTCGTAGACGAGCACCGCGCGGTTGTCGGGCCGCAGGCGGGCCTTGGCGACCTCCTGCACCTCCTCGGCGGTCACCTCCAGGACGCGGCTCACGGCGGTCAGGGCGAGCTGCGGGTCGCCGAACAGCACGGCGTAGCGGCAGAGTTCGTCGGCGCGGCCGGCCACCGTGCCGAGCCGGTCGAGCCACTCGCGCTCCAGCTGGGCCTGGGCGCGCTCCATCTCCTCGGCGGTGGGGCCCTCCTCGGCGAAGCGGACGAGCTCCTCGTCGATGGCGGCCTCGATGACGGGCACCTCGACGTCGCCGGACGTCTTGACGTCCAGCCAGCCCAGGGACGGCGCCCCGGCCAGCCGCAGCAGGCCGAACCCGGCGGTCACGGCCGTACGGTCGCGCCGCACCAGGCGGTTGTAGAGCCGCGAGGACTCGCCGCCGCCGAGGACGGTGAGCGCCAGGTCGGCCGCGTCGCACGCGCGCGTGCCGTCCTCCGGGAGCCGGTAGGCGGCCATCAGCGCCCGCGCGGGGACCTCCTCCTCGACGACCTCGCGCAGCTCCTCGCCGATGACGTCGGGCAGCGCGCCGTCGCGCGGGGCGGGCTTGCCGTCGTGCGACGGGATGGAGCCGAAGTACTTCTCGATCCAGGCGAGCGTCTGCTCCGGGTCGATGTCGCCGACCACGGAGAGCACGGCGTTGTTCGGCGCGTAGTACGTGCGGAAGAACTGGCGGGCGTCCTCCAGGGTCGCCGCGTCCAGGTCCGCCATCGACCCGATCGGGGTGTGGTGGTAGGGGTGGCCCTCCGGGTAGGAGAGGGCGGTGAGCTTCTCGAAGGCGGTGCCGTAGGGGACGTTGTCGTACCGCTGGCGGCGCTCGTTCTTCACCACGTCCCGCTGGTTCTCCATGGACTCCTCGTCCAGGGCGGTCAGCAGGGAGCCCATGCGGTCGGCCTCCAGCCAGAGGGCGAGCTCCAGCTGGTGGGCGGGCATGGTCTCGAAGTAGTTGGTGCGCTCGAAGCTCGTCGTGCCGTTGAGCGAGCCGCCGGCGCCCTGCACCAGTTCGAAGTGGCCGTTGCCCTTCACCTGGGCGGACCCCTGGAACATCAGGTGCTCGAAAAGGTGAGCCAGGCCGGTGCGGCCCTTGACCTCGTGGCGTGAGCCGACGTCGTACCAGAGGCACACCGCGGCGACCGGGGTCAGGTGGTCCTCGGAGAGCACCACGCGCAGGCCGTTGGCCAGGCGGTGTTCGGTCGCTGTCAGGCCCCCGGAGCCTGCCTGGGCTGTGGCCGTGTGACCCATGGGCATGTACGTCCCTTCGATCGCGGAGGCGGTCGTCGTCGACACCGCCGTTTCTGCCGGTCCTGCCACTGTATGCAAGCGTGTGAGGGGTCGGCGGAGTTCCCGGGCCGGGCGGCTACGCCGAGAGCGAGAACCTGGTGGGGCGGGTGGTGCGGGAGTGGGTGAAGCCCACGGCGCGTGACGCGGGGTGCGCGCGGGGTCGCCCTCTCGGGCGCGCTGCCGTGCGCGGTTGCGCGCTGCGGGGACGCGGTGGACGGAGGGCGCACGCCGGGTGCGTGTCGGGGCCCCGTACCGGCCGTGGGGGGCCGCGCGGAGGGCGGCTCCGGGTGTGCGGAGCCCCCGGGCGGGTCCCCTCCCCGTGCCCGGGAGGGGGTCCTCGGCCGTACAGGACGCCCGGGCGGGACCGCCCCCGTCCGGGCGCCGGGAGGCACGCCCCGGACCACCGAGGCCCGCGGTCGCAGGCGCGCCGACCGCCCTCGACGACGCGGACGGCGGGCCGCGGGGCCACCCCGCGGAGCGCGCGGCGGCGGCGCCGCGTAGCCTGCTCGCGCCGCCGTACCGCGCCGAACCGGGCGGCAGGACCCTGGTCCTGGTCCCTCTCTGTCAGTGCGAAGGTCCACAATGGTCCGCGTCAGATCCCGTCCCACGCTTCAGCAAGGAGCCGGCAGCGATGGCCCGCCGCAGCACGAAGACCCCGCCGCCCGACGACCCGTACGAGGAGAAGATCCTCGACATCGACGTCGTCGACGAGATGCAGGGCTCCTTCCTCGAGTACGCGTACTCGGTCATCTACTCCCGCGCCCTGCCCGACGCGCGTGACGGTCTCAAGCCGGTGCACCGCCGCATCGTCTACCAGATGAACGAGATGGGGCTGCGCCCCGAGCGCGGTTACGTGAAGTGCGCGCGCGTGGTCGGCGAGGTGATGGGCAAGCTGCACCCGCACGGCGACGCGTCGATCTACGACGCCCTGGTCCGCATGGCGCAGCCGTTCTCCATGCGCCTGCCCCTGGTGGACGGCCACGGCAACTTCGGCTCGCTGGGCAACGACGACCCGCCCGCCGCGATGCGGTACACCGAGTGCCGGATGGCGGAGGCCACCGGTCTGATGACCGAGTCCATCGACGAGGACACGGTCGACTTCGCGCCCAACTACGACGGCCAGGAGCAGGAACCGGTCGCCCTGCCGGCCGCGTTCCCGAACCTCCTGGTGAACGGCGCCTCGGGCATCGCCGTCGGCATGGCCACCAACATGCCGCCGCACAACCTGCGCGAGGTGATCGCCGCCGCCCGGCACCTGATCCGCTACCCGAACGCCGACCTCGACGCCCTGATGAAGCACGTCCCGGGCCCCGATCTGCCCACGGGCGGCCGGATCGTCGGCCTCTCCGGCGTCCGGGACGCGTACGAGACCGGGCGCGGCACGTTCAAGATCCGCGCGACGGTGACCGTGGAGGACGTGACGGCGCGCCGCAAGGGCCTGGTCGTCACCGAGCTGCCGTTCACGGTCGGCCCGGAGAAGGTGATCGCCAAGATCAAGGACCTGGTGGGCTCGAAGAAGCTCCAGGGCATCGCCGACGTCAAGGACCTCACCGACCGCGAGCACGGCCTGCGCCTGGTCATCGAGATCAAGAACGGCTTCGTGCCGGAGGCGGTGCTGGAGCAGCTCTACAAGCTGACGCCGATGGAGGAGTCCTTCGGCATCAACAACGTGGCGCTGGTGGACGGCCAGCCCCTCACCCTCGGCCTCAAGGAGCTGCTCGAGGTCTACCTCGACCACCGCTTCAACGTGGTGCGCCGCCGCTCGGAGTTCCGCCGCGGCAAGAAGCGCGACCGGCTGCACCTGGTCGAGGGCCTGCTCACGGCCCTGGTCGACATCGACGAGGTCATCCGCCTCATCCGCTCCAGCGAGAACTCCGCGCAGGCCAAGGAGCGGCTGATCGAGCGCTTCTCGCTGAGCGACGTGCAGACCCAGTACATCCTGGACACCCCGCTGCGCCGTCTCACCAAGTACGACCGGATCGAGCTGGAGGCCGAGAAGGACCGGCTGAACGCGGAGATCGAGGAGCTGACCCGGATCCTGGACTCGGACGCGGAGCTGCGCAAGCTGGTCTCGGCAGAACTGGCCGCGGTGGCGAAGAAGTTCGGCAACGACCGGCGCACGCTGCTGCTGGAGTCGGCCGGCGCCCCGGCCGCGGTGCCGCTGCAGGTGGCGGACACCCCGTGCCGGGTGCTGCTGTCGTCCACGGGGCTGCTGGCGCGCACCGCCGACGACCGGCCGTTCGGCGACACCTCCGGGGCCAAGCGGGTCAAGCACGACCTGATCGTCTCGGCGGTCCCGGCGACCGCGCGCGGCGAGATCGGCGTGGTCACGTCGGCCGGCCGGCTGCTCCGGGTGAACGTGATCGACCTGCCCCAGCTGCCCGAGGCGATGCCGTCGCCGAACCTGTCGGGCGGTGCGCCGCTGGCGGAGTTCGTGTCCCTGGAGGACGACGAGCAGGTGGTGTGCCTGACGACGCTCGACGAGTCCTCGCCGGGCCTGGCGCTCGGCACCCAGCAGGGCGTGGTCAAGCGCGTGGTGCCCGACTACCCCTCCAACAAGGAGGAGCTCGAGGTCATCACCCTCAAGGAGGGCGACCGGATCGTCGGCGCGGCCGAGCTGCGCACGGGCGAGGAGGACCTGGTCTTCATCACCGACGACGCACAGCTGCTGCGCTACCCGGCGGCCCAGGTGCGCCCGCAGGGACGCCCGGCGGGCGGCATGACGGGCATCAAGCTCGGCGAGGGCGCGAAGGTCATCAGCTTCACGGCGGTCGACCCGGCGGCGGACGCGGTGGTGTTCACGGTCGCGGGCTCGCGCGGCACGCTGGACGACTCGGTCCAGACGACGGCCAAGCTGACCCCGTTCGACCAGTACCCGCGCAAGGGCCGGGCCACCGGCGGCGTGCGCTGCCAGCGGTTCCTGAAGGGCGAGGACTGCCTGTCCCTGGCCTGGGCGGGCCCGGCCCCGGCACGCGCGGCGCAGAAGAACGGCGCGGCGGTGAGCCTCCCGCAGATCGACCCGCGCCGGGACGGCTCGGGCGTGTCCCTGGCCAAGACGGTGGCCGTGGTGGCGGGCCCGGTCTAGGCCGCCGGGTCCTCGCCCTCCTGGACGTAGCGCAGGACGCCCCACATGCCGGCCTCGTCGTCGGTGTGCGGGGCGCCGTCGCTCACACACCCCTCCAGCTCGGCGCGGAGGGCGCCGGTGTCGAGGCCGGTCCCGATCAGCACGAGCTGCGTCGCCCGCTCGGCGCCGTCGGCCGGCCACGGCTCGGGGTAGAAGCGCAGGAACCGGCCGACGGCGTGCACGGCGTACCGGTTGCGCGTGTCGTACGGGCCGAAGTCGACGTACCCCTTGATGCGGTACAGCCCGGCCGGCCTGCTGTCGAGGAACGCGATGAGCCGCCGCGGGTCGAGCGGGGTCTCGGACACGAACGACAGGCTGTCGTACCCGGCGTGCAGATGCGTGCCGTGCTCGTCCTCGTGCCCGGGGCCGTCGCGGTGGAGGTCGTCGAAGGACAGTTGCCCGACGCGTTCCCGGCCGGGCCGGCAGTCGAAGAGGAACTCGGGGTCGACCCGGCCGTGCGTGGCGGGCACCACGGCCGCCCGGTCGACGAGGGACCTGACCGTCTTCAGCACGGGCTCCGGGTCGTCCACCCGGTCGGTCTTGTTCACGACCACGAGGTCGGCGAGCGCCAGGTGCCGGTCGATGCCGGGGTGCGCGGCCCGGGTCTCGTCGAACTCGGCGGCGTCGACGACCTCGACGAGTCCGCCGTAGACGATGTCCGGCAGTTCGCTGGCGAGCACCATGCGGACGAGTTCCCGGGGTTCGGCCAGGCCGCTCGCCTCGATGACGATGACGTCGATCCCGGTGGAGGGGCGGGCGAGCCGCTCGAGGTACTCGTCGAGTTCACTGGCGTCGACGGCACAGCAGAGGCACCCGTTGCCGAGGGACACGGTGGAGTCGCCGAGGGCGCCCGCGACGGCCATCGCGTCGATCTCGACGGCACCGAAGTCGTTCACGACCGCGCCGATGCGGCTGCCGCCGCTGCGGTGGAGGAGGTGGTTGAGCAGGGTGGTCTTGCCCGAGCCGAGGAATCCGGCCAGCACGACCACCGGAATCTGCCGCCCGCTGCTCCGCTCCGACACACGACCCCTCTCACACCTGTGCGCACACCGGCTCGCTGGCGGCGTGCGCACGGACGAACGACTGACGGTCCAGGATACGAGTACCCGCGACCGCCCCGGAGCGAACGATCGTCAGCGGCGTGCGCGGGGCGGACGTCGGGCAGGGCACCGGGCTGGGCGGCCCTCGCTTCCCTTCGTGCGCCTCCTCTCCGCCTTCCCGCCGAGCAGAGCCGGCTCGGCGCCCCGGGAGGCCACAAGTGCCCGGGACGCGGCGCGCCGGCGGCCGGTGGGCCGACAAGGCGCCGACGTCGAAGTCAGGTTAGGCTCACCTGTGTGAGTAGCACGTGCTCTACCGTCTCCCGCGAGCTCGACGAGCCCGTCGCGGGAACCGCGGCGACCGCGAGGACCTGGCTGCTGCTGGAGCAGCCCGGCCCGTGGGGCGCCAAGGCGCTCACGTCGAGCCACCTCGACCCCGCCCTGGGCCGCGCCCTGGAGGCCGCCGCGAAGGGCACGGGCGTACGCATCGCCCTCATCAGGCGTCCCGGTCGCCACGCGGACAGCCGCATGCCCGCCACGCGCCGCGTCTACCTGGCCCACACCGTGCCGGGTGACGTCTGGCTGCACACCGCCACCACCAACGACCCCGCCCGCCTCCTCGACCTCGACTTCCCGGCCCTCGGCCGCGGCGACGCCGCCGGTTTCGGCACGGTGCTGGGCGGCGTCCCGCACGACGGCGACCCCCTCGCCCTCGTCTGCACCAACGGCAAGCGCGACCGCTGCTGCGCCCTGCTCGGCAGGCCCCTCGCGGCCGAACTGGCCTCCTCCGGGGTCGAGGGCGTCTGGGAGGTCACCCACCTGGGCGGTCACCGCTTCTCCCCCACCGTGCTCGTGCTGCCGTACGGCTACGCCTACGGGCGGGCGGAGGCGCACGCCGTCAAGGAGGTGCTGCACGGCGCGCGGGAGGGACGGATCGTGACCGAGGGATGCCGGGGCGGCTCCGCGTGGGAGCGGCCCGGTCAGGCGGCCGAGCTGGCCGTACGGCGTGCCGTGCGGGAGGACGCCGCGCAGGTGCTGAGCGTCGTCCGCACGGAGGGCACGGCGCCGCGCTGGGAGGTGACCGTCGCCCACGCGGACGGGCGGCGCTGGCGGGTGGAGGTCGTCCAGGGGGCCTCCCTGCCGCCCCGCCCGGAGAGCTGCGGCTCGGTGCTCGGCTCACCCGCGCGGATGGACGTCGTCGACGTCCGTGCGCTCACCCCCGCGGCCATGGCCGGCTGACTGCCGGGGAAGCCCGTCACACCCCTACGGCGCCCCCGTCTCCCCCGCGTACCGTCGGGGCATGCCCCCCACAGCTTCCGCTCGCCGTCTGCGCCTCGGCCTGCCGCGGCGGGTGTTCTCCCAGGTCCTGTTGATGCAGGTGGCGATCGCCGCCGGCGTCGCGGTGCTGGCGACCGGCCTGTTCCTCGCACCGCTCGGTGAGCAGCTGGACGACCAGGCGATGCGCCGCGCCCTCGCGATCGCGCAGACCACGGCGCAGCAGCCGCAGACGGCCGAGGACCTGCGCGCCACGGAGCCCACGCCCGACGGGCCGGTGCAGCGGGGGGCGGAGCGGATCCGGCGGGCCACCGGCGCGGAGTACGTGGTGGTGCTGGACCGGCGGGGCGTGCGCTGGTCGCACACCGATCCGGAGCGGATCGGCGGAGTGGTGTCGACCGACCCCGGTGCGGCGCTGGCCGGCCGCGAGGTCATGGAGATCGACGAGGGCACCCTGGGGCGTACCGCTCGGGGCAAGGTCCCGTTGCGGGACGCGGACGGGCAGGTCGTCGGCGCGGTCTCGGTCGGCATCGCCTACGACAGCGTCCGCGCGCGGCTGGTCCACGCCGTTCCGGGGCTCCTCGCGTACGCGGGCGGCGCCCTCGCGGTGGGCGCGCTGGCGGCCTGGCTGATCTCCCGGCGGGTGCAGCGGCAGACGCGTGACCTGGCCTTCTCCGACATCGCCGCGCTGCTCGCGGAGCGCGAGGCGATGCTGCACGGCATCCGGGAGGGCGTCGTGGCCCTGGACCGCGACGGGCGCATCCGGCTGCTGAACGACGAGGCGCAGCGGCTGCTGGGCATCGGCGAGGAGGCCGTCGGCCGCTCGCCCGACGCGTCGCTGGGCCCGGGCCGGACCGCCGACGTGCTGGCGGGGCGGGTGAGCGGCGCCGATCTGCTCACCGTCCGCGGGCGGCGGGTGCTGGTCGCGAACCGTATGCCGACCGACGACGGCGGCGCCGTGGCCACCCTGCGCGACCGGACCGAGCTGGACCGGCTGGGCCGGGAGCTCGACTCCACGCGCGGGCTGATCGACGCGCTGCGCGCCCAGGACCACGAGCACGCGAACCGCATGCACACCCTGCTGGGTCTGCTGGAGCTGGAGATGTACGAGGACGCGGTGGAGTTCGTCGGCGACGTGGTGGGCGACCACCGGGCCACGTCGGAGCAGGTCACGGAGAGGATCCGGGACCCGTTGCTGGCGGCGCTGCTGGTGGGCAAGGCGACGGTGGCGGCCGAGCGCGGGGCGGCGCTGCGGCTGTCGGACCGGTCCCGGCTGCCGGACCGGCTGGTCGACCCTCGCGGGCTGGTGACCGTCGTGGGGAACCTGGTGGACAACGCCCTGGACGCCGTCGCGGGCACGTCCGACGCGCGCGTGGAGGTCGAGTTGCGCGCCGAGGGCCGTACGGCGGTGCTCGTGGTGCGGGACACCGGCCCCGGCGTGCCGCCCGGACAGCGGGAGCTGGTCTTCGCCGAGGGCTGGTCCACCAAGGAGCCGCCCGGCCATCGCGAGCGCGGCATCGGGCTGTCGCTGGTACGCCGGCTCGCGCACCGGCAGGGAGGCGACGCGCGCGTGGGCGAGGCGCCGGGCGGGGGCGCCGAGTTCACCGTCGTCCTGCCGGAGGCGCTGGCCGAGCCGGAGCCGCCGGCCGCCCCCGCGGGTGCCCCGGCACTGCCCACGGGTCCCGAGGGAGCGCGGTGATCGTGGTGCTGGTCGTGGACGACGACGTCCGCGTGGGGCGGGTCGACGCGGCCTGCGTCGACAGGGTGCCCGGCTTCCGTGCCGTGTCTCCGGCGCACAGCGCTGCCGAGGCGCTGGGGCGCGTGCGGACGCTTCCCGGGTGGATCTCGTCCTCATGGACCGCCATCTGCCCGACGAGACGGGGCTGGACCTCCTCCGGGAGATGCGGCGGCGCGGCCGCCGAGCGGATGTGATCATGGTGACGGCGGCCCGGGACGTGACGACGGCCCAGGCGGCGATGCGGCTCGACGCGCGGCGGTTCCTGGTCAGGCCGTTCGCCTTCGCCGGGCCGCGCGGCTGCGCCGCACCCTGGACGGCGACGGCGAGGCGGAGCAGGCGGAGGTGGACCGCGACTTCGGCGCGCTGTCGGAATCGGCCGGTCCACAGCTCCAAGGGGCACTCCCCCACCACGGCGGACCTCGTACGGCGGGCGCCGACGACTGCCGAGGGACCGCTGTCGGCGCAGGAGGTCGCCGGGCGGACGGGAGGGTGAGCCGGCAGACCCGCACAGCGCTGTCTGAGGCTCCTGGAGCACAGGGACGGGCCACGCCGGCCCTGCGGCACGGGGGCGCGGGCCGCCCGGAACACCGTCACGTGTGGGCGGCCCGCGCCTGAGGCACGGCCCGCGGGGGAGGGAACCGTGTCCCCTCCTCGTACGGATGCCGGCACCGTACGTCTCTGGGCGGCCGGACGTCCCTCACTCAGGCCGCGCCCGCGCCTGTCAGCGAGCGCACCTCGGCCTCGGCGTGGCGGGCTTCGTCAGGGGTTTCGGCGGAGGCGACCGTGCCGAGCCAGCCGGCGAGGAAGCCCAGCGGGATGGAGACCAGTCCCGGGTTCTGCAGCGGGAAGAGCTGGAAGTCGGCGCCGGGGAAGAGGGAGTCGGGGCTGCCGGACACCACCGGGGACAGCAGCACCAGCACCACCGCCGGGATCAGGCCGCCGTAGACGGACCACACGGCGCCGCGGGTGGTGAAGCCGCGCCAGAACAGCGAGTAGAGCAGCACGGGCAGGTTCGCGGACGCGGCGACGGCGAAGGCGAGGCCCACCAGGAACGCGACGTTGAGGTCGCGGGCCAGCAGGCCCAGGGCGATCGCGACGACGCCGATGCCGGCCGCGGCGACGCGCGCGACGGCGACCTCGCTGCGCTGCTTGCCGCCCGGGCGGCGCAGGGAGGCGTACAGGTCGTGGGCGACGGAGGCCGAGGAGGCGAGCGTGATCCCGGCGACCACGGCGAGGATCGTGGCGAAGGCGACCGCGGCGACGACCGCGAAGAGGACCGTGCCGCCCGTGGTGCCGGCGCCGCCGCCGAGGTCGAGCGCGAGCAGCGGGACCGCCGTGTTGCCCGACGCGTGCGAGGCGCGCACCGCGTCCGGTCCGATGAGCGCGGCGGCGCCGAAGCCGAGCACGATGATCATCAGGTAGAAGCCGCCGATGAGTCCGATCGCCCAGACCACGGACCGCCGGGCGGCCCGTGCGGTGGGGACGGTGTAGAAACGGGACAGGATGTGCGGCAGGCCCGCCGTGCCCAGGACCAGGGCGAGTCCGAGGCTGATGAAGTCGAAGCGGGCGGTCCAGTCGCCGCCGTAGGCGAGGCCGGGGGCGAGGAACGCGTCGCCGTGGCCGCTGCGTTCGGCGGCGGTGTGCAGCAGGCGGCCGACGTCCCCGTGGAAGCGCAGCAGGACGAGGACGGTCAGGGTGACGGTGCCGCCGAGCAGCAGGACCGCCTTCACGATCTGGATCCACGTGGTGGCGCGCATGCCGCCGAGCGACACGTAGATCACCATGAGCGCGCCGACGCCGACCACCGTCCACGCCTGCACGGCCTCGCCGGTGCCGCCGAGCAGCAGCGCGACGAGGCTGCCCGCGCCGACCATCTGCGCCACCAGGTACAGCACGGAGACGGCGACGGACGAGGCGCCGGCCGCGATGCGCACCGGCCGCTCCCGCATACGGGCGGCGACCACGTCGGCGAGCGTGAACCGCCCGCAGTTGCGCACCAGTTCGGCGACCAGGAACAGCACGACCAGCCAGGCCACGAGGAAGCCCACCGAGTAGAGCATCCCGTCGTAGCCGACGAGGGCGATGAGCCCGGAGACGCCGAGGAAGGAGGCGGCCGACAAGTAGTCGCCCGCGATGGCAAAACCATTTTCCATCGGTGAGAAGAGGCGGTTGCCCGCGTAGAACTCCTCGGCGGAGCCCTGGCGGCGGCGGCTCACCCAGGTGGTGATGATCAGCGTGACGGCGACGAACGCGCTGAACAGCAGCAGGGCGGTGGTCCGGTGGTCGGTCGTCATGACGCCCCGCCTCTGCCCCGCGCCATCTCCTGGGTGTCCCAGCGCAGTTCCAGCGCCGCGCGGTCGCGCCGCAGCCGCGCGTGGCGGACGTAGGCCCAGGTGAGCAGGAAGGTGGTGAGGAACTGGCCGAGCCCCGCGAGCATCCCGACGTTCACCGCGCCCGCGACGGGGCGCGCCATCAGCCCGGGGACGGTGGTGGCGGTGACGACGTACGCGACGTACCAGACGAGGAAGGCGGCGGCCCCGGGGATCACGAAGCGCCGGTGGCGACGGCGCACTTCCTGGAAGGCCGCGCTGCGCTGCACCTCGAGGTAGATGTCGGCCGCCGCGGGCACGGCGTCCGGCTCGGGCCGGGCCGGCGGGAGTGCCGTCGCCGCGGCCGCTTCGCCCCAGCCCGAGGCCAGGGCGTCGTACCAGGGATCGTCGTAGGTCACGTCCCCCGCATTGCTTCGCTGCATGCCCCAGGATGGACAGACCGGGAAGTTCCCTGGCCTTCTTCCTGTCCCGCTTCACCCCATCAGGTGACTGGAGCGTGCAGGCACCCGTGAGGACGGCTGGGGGCGCCGTCCCGCCGGCGGTTCCCGGCGGTCGGCGCCCCTCCGCGCACGTACTCCTAGGCGTCGATGCGGGAGCGGTCCAGCGTGGCCGCGGAGCTGGAGATGAACTCCTTGCGCGGGGCGACGTCGTTGCCCATGAGGAGGTCGAAGACCTGCTCGGCGGCCTCGAGGTCGGTGAGGTTGATCCGGCGCAGGGTGCGGTGGCGCGGGTCCATCGTGGTCTCGGCCAGCTGGTCGGCGTCCATCTCGCCGAGGCCCTTGTAGCGCTGGATCGAGTCCTTGTACCGGACGCCCTTGCTCTGCAGCTCCATGAGCTTGTCCCGCAGCTCCCGGTCCGAGTACGTGTACACGTACTTGTCCTGGCCCTTCCTGGGCTGGACGATCTCGATCCGGTGCAGCGGCGGCACCGCGGCGAAGACCCGGCCGGCCTCGACCATGGGCCGCATGTAGCGGTGGAACAGGGTCAGGAGCAGCGTGCGGATGTGGGAGCCGTCCACATCGGCGTCGGTCATCATGATGATCTTGCCGTAGCGCGCCGCGTCGATGTCGAAGGTCCGGCCGGACCCGGCTCCTATGACCTGGATGATCGCGCCGCACTCGGCGTTCTTGAGCATGTCCGTGACGGACGACTTCTGCACGTTGAGGATCTTGCCGCGGATCGGCAGCAGCGCCTGGAACTCGGAGTTCCGGGCGAGCTTCGCCGTGCCGAGCGCCGAGTCGCCCTCGACGATGAACAGCTCGCTGCGGTCGACGTCGTCGCTGCGGCAGTCGGCGAGCTTGGCGGGCAGCGAGGAGGACTCCAGGGCCGTCTTGCGGCGCTGCGCGTCCTTGTGCTGGCGGGCGGCGATACGGGTCCGGGCCGCGGCCACCGCCTTCTCCATCACCACGCGTGCCTGCTGGGCGGCGTCCCGCTTGGTGGAGGTCAGGAACGCCTTGAGCTCCTTGGCCACCACGTTGTTCACGATGCGGCGGGCCGCGGAGGTGCCGAGCACCTCCTTGGTCTGCCCTTCGAACTGGGGCTCCGCAAGGCGGACCGTGACCACCGCGGTCAGGCCCTCGAGGGCGTCGTCCTTGACGATGTCGTCCTCGGCGACGCGCAGCATCTTCTTGGCCCGCAGGACCTCGTTCATCGTCTTGGCGACGGCCTGCTCGAAGCCCGCGACGTGGGTGCCGCCCTTGGGGGTGGCGATGATGTTGACGAACGACCGCACCGTCGTGTCGTAGCCGGTCCCCCAGCGCAGCGCGATGTCCACGCCGAGCTCGCGGGTGACCTCGGTGGGCGTCATCTGACCGCGGTCGTCCAGGACGGGGACGGTCTCCTTGAAGGTGCCCTGGCCACTGAGGCGGAGGGTGTCGCACACGGGCCTGTCGGAGGCCAGGAACTCGCAGAACTCGCTGATCCCGCCGTCGAAGCGGAAGGACTCCTCGCCCTTGCTGCCGCCCTCGCCGAGCCCGTACTCGTCGCGGACGACGATGGTCAGGCCGGGCACCAGGAACGCGGTCTGCCGGGCGCGCTGGTGCAGGGTGTCCAGGGCGAGCTTGGCGTCCTTGAGGAAGATCTGGCGGTCGGCCCAGTAGCGCACCCGGGTGCCGCTGCGGGTCTTGGGGATCTTTTTGGTCTTGCGCAGCCCGCTCCTGGGCTCGAACTTCGCGTCCGGGCCCAGGGCGGAGAAGACGCCGGGGACGCCGCGCCGGAAGCTGATCGCGTGGGTGTGGCCCCCGCGGTCCACCTCCACGTCGAGCCGCGCGGAGAGCGCGTTGACCACGGAGGCGCCGACGCCGTGCAGACCGCCGGAGGCCGCGTAGGAGCCGCCGCCGAACTTTCCGCCGGCGTGCAGCTTGGTCATGACGACCTCGACACCGGAGAGGCCGGTCTTGGGCTCGACGTCGACCGGGATGCCGCGGCCGTTGTCCTTGACCTCCACCGAGCCGTCGTCATGGAGCACGACCTCGATGTGGTCGCAGTAGCCGCCGAGGGACTCGTCCACGGCGTTGTCGATGATCTCCCAGAGGCAGTGCATCAGGCCACGGCTGTCCGTGGACCCGATGTACATGCCGGGGCGCTTGCGCACGGCCTCGAGCCCCTCGAGGACGAGCAGGTGCCGCGCGGTGTAGTTGGAACCGTCCCGGTCTGCTCCTGCCAGCAGCGCTGTGGACGACGGCACGGACGTCTCGGCGGTCACGCGGTTCGCTCCTCGCTGAATTTCAGATGGGGCCCTCGTGGGTAAGGGCGCGGCTTGGGTCACCGGTGAGAGGGTACCGAGGCCTGGTAGAGCCGTTGTCACGCCACCCTCGTCCCGGTCCACCCTAGTCGAGAGTCGCATAAGCGTTCGATCCCTCGATGGAGTGAAGCACACATCACGTTCCCATCGAGGCATGAACCATTTAGGCTCCGGGCACGTCCTCATGAACAACCGGCAACCCAGCCGGGAGGGCCGACCACCGATACAACGCGAATCCGTACGACACAGAGACACGCACTACGGCACATTCGCCGCCAACCGGCAACAGCCGGCCGCCTCGAAGATTTTTTTGAGGAAAAGCCTCGAGCGGGAACGTTTTGGGGCTGGTTGGATGTTGACCCTGGTACGACAGCTCGTCGAGCTAGAGAAGAGGCGACGTGACTACTGTTCTGACCCCCGCGAGCCCGCTGACGGCCGCCGATCGCTGCGACCGCTGCGGCGCCCAGGCTTACCTGCGCGTCGTCCTGCTGAGCGGTGGAGAACTGCTCTTCTGCGCCCACCACGGTCGCAAGTTCGAGCCGGAACTCAAGAAGATCGCCGCTGAGATACAGGACGAGACGGAGCGGCTGACCGCTCCGAAGGCCACTCCTGACGAGGAGCGCTGACACTTCGCGTCCGACGACGAGCAGCCAGCCCGGCACAGGCCGGCGAACGGGCGGCGTCCTCCCTCGCGGAGGACGCCGCCCGTCTGCGCGTACACGGGCGCGCGGCCACTGGGCGGGCGCGGCACGGGTGCCCGACGCGGGCGCGTGTGCGGCGGCTCGGATGGGCGGACGCGCCCGTGATGCGGTGGGGCACCGTCTGAAGCCCCCAGGTGACCTGACCGGCAGGGCGGGGCGCCGGAGCAGCCGTGCTGGGCCCGACCGGCAGGTCGCGCCGCAGCGAGGCGCCGGGACGCGCTGCGCCCCCTCGGAGCCTGGCCGGCAGCTCGCGCCGCAGAAGACGCCGGGAACTGCCGCGCCCCTCTCGGGCGCGTGTCCCTCGGGCTCCGACTCCAGGCGCCCGGTGCGTCGGACCCGTACCGGCGCGATGAGGCTCAGGGCCCCGTGATCGCTGCTCACGCTCCCCGCACCGGTTCCACTGGGGGCTGGCGGGCCCGGCCCTTTCAAGCCGCCACAGCCGCCCTGCTCGGCCCTGTGGGGTCTCAGCCGTGCGAGGCCGCAGGCCACCCCAGTGTGCGGAGGACGTCCGAGATGCGGGTGTACACCCCTGGGCTGCCCGCCCAGCCGCAGCCCGCGCCCCAGGAGACCAGGCCTATGAGCCGTCCCTGGGCGACCAGCGGCCCCCCGCTGTCTCCCTGACAGGCGTCCCGGCCCCCGGCGATCTCACCCGCGCACAGCATCGTCTCGGCGCGGTAGGCGCCGTGGGAGCCCCCCGGGTAGGCCTTCTCGCACAGCGCGTCGGGCTGCACCCGTACCCGCGCCGCGTGGAGGCTGCCGGCGTAGCCGCCGGAGCCCGTGGTGTCCCCCCAGCCGTAGACCGTGGCGGTCGTGCCCGCGCGGTAGGCCGGGTCGCCCGCCCCGGCCATGCCTATGACCGAGGCCGCGGGGAGCGGCTCGGCCAGGCTGAGCACGGCGAAGTCGCCGGAGTTGGTGACGCCGTCGTAGCGCGGGTTCACCCAGACCCTCCGTACGGCGACCTCCTGACCGCTCTCCGAGAGCAGCTCGGTGCGCCCCGCTATCACCCTGAGGTCGGGCACCCGCTCCGGTGTGGCGCCGAGCACCTCCGGGTCCATGCAGTGGGCGGCGGTGAGCACGGTGGTCCGCCCGACCGCCACACCCCCGCAGAACTGCCCCGCTCGCGTACCGCCGAACCGGTCACGGCTGGAGAGGGCCACGGTGTACGGGCTCTGTGACACATCGACGGGGAAGCCACCGACGACGACGCTGTCGGCGGCCACCGGAGCGGCCGAGGCCAGCGGTATGACGGTTCCGGCGGCCGCGAGGGCCAGTGGCCGGGCCAGGGCCCTGGCAAGTCGACGTCGCATGCACACTCCTCACACTGGGGTGTTCCTCGGCAACCCACAGTGAGGGAAGCGCTCCGCGCCCGCACCCGCGCGGCAGGCGCGGCAACGTGAAAGCCCGGCCCCCTGGAGCGGGGGCCGGGCTTTCACGGACGGCGGCGCACGACGGGTCGCCGTGCCGGGGCGACCGGTCTAGTCGAGGTAGTCGCGCAGCACCTGCGAACGCGACGGGTGGCGCAGCTTCGACATGGTCTTGGACTCGATCTGGCGGATGCGCTCACGCGTGACGCCGTACACCTTGCCGATCTCGTCGAGGGTCTTCGGCTGACCGTCGGTGAGACCGAACCGCATCGAGACGACGCCCGCCTCGCGCTCCGACAAGGTGTCGAGCACGGAGTGCAGCTGCTCCTGCAGCAGCGTGAAGCTGACGGCGTCGGCCGGGACGACGGCCTCGGAGTCCTCGATGAGGTCACCGAACTCGCTGTCGCCGTCCTCGCCCAGCGGGGTGTGCAGGGAGATGGGCTCGCGGCCGTACTTCTGGACCTCGATGACCTTCTCCGGGGTCATGTCGAGCTCCTTGGCCAGCTCCTCCGGGGTGGGCTCGCGGCCCAGGTCCTGGAGCATCTGGCGCTGCACGCGCGCGAGCTTGTTGATGACCTCGACCATGTGCACCGGGATGCGGATGGTGCGGGCCTGGTCGGCCATGGCGCGGGTGATCGCCTGACGGATCCACCAGGTGGCGTACGTGGAGAACTTGTAGCCCTTGGTGTAGTCGAACTTCTCGACCGCGCGGATCAGACCGAGGTTGCCCTCCTGGATGAGGTCCAGGAAGAGCATGCCGCGGCCGGTGTAGCGCTTGGCCAGGGAGACGACCAGCCGGAGGTTGGCCTCCAGCAGGTGGTTCTTGGCCCGGCGGCCGTCCTCCGCGATGATCTCCAGCTCGCGCTTGAGCTTGGGCGCCAGCTTGTCGGAGTTCGCCAGCTTGTCCTCGGCGAACAGGCCCGCCTCGATGCGCTTGGCCAGCTCGACCTCCTGCTCGGCGTTGAGCAGGGGGACCTTGCCGATCTGCTTGAGGTAGTCCTTGACCGGGTCGGCGGTGGCGCCGGCGGCGGCGACCTGCTGGGCCGGCGCGTCGTCCTCGTCCTCGTCGGAGAGCACGAAGCCGGCGTTCTCGGCGCCCTCGGGCTCGTCCGCCGCGGCCTTGGTCTCCTCGAGGACCTCCTCGTCGACCAGTTCGGCGTCGTCCTTCTTGGCCGTGGTCTTCTTGGCGGCGGTCTTCTTGGCCGTGGTCTTCTTCGCCGCCGTCTTCTTGACGGTGGTCTTCTTGGCGGCTGCCTTCTTGGCGGGCGCCGCCTCCTCCTCGGCGGCTGCGTCGGCGGCCGGGGCCGCGGGCGCGGCGGCGGCCTTCCGCGGGGTCGCCGTCTTGGCCGCTACGGCCTTGGTGGCGGTGCGCTTGGCGGGACTCTTCGCTGCGACGCTCTTGCGGGTGCGCTTGGGCTCTGCGGCACTGACCATCAGCGTCACACCCTCTTCCTCGAGGATCTGGTTGAGGCTGCGCAGTACGTTCTTCCACTGAGTGGCCGGAATCTGGTCAGCTTCGAAGGCCCGACGCACGTCATCGCCGGCGATCTGCCCCTCAGCCTTTCCCCGCTCGATGAGCGCCATGACAGAGACGGACTCGGCGATCTCCGGCGGGAGCGTACGGGATGTGCTGGCCGACACGAACAACCTCTCGGAACGTTGGAAAACGGCTTCCGGCCCCGTCCACAGGGGACAGGGGCCGACCGCCGGCTTGGGGATGGGCCGACGGCGCGGGCGGGGGCCGGGAAGGTTCACAGCGCCGTGAACGGCGTCCGTATTCCCTCCGCGGCTGTCACCTCTTAGGTCATCGCGTTCTTCCCAGGAGCGTTACGCCCATCCCGCGTGGCCCGAGTCACACCCCGTAACCGGTCAAAACCTGGCAGATGAGGACAGAAGCGTGCACCGGGGGTAAGGAGGTCGTCTCCCCGGAGGGCTTTGGTGAGTCTTTCGTACCGTCGGACCCTGCGGAACCGTCGACGGTTCCGCAGGGTCCGACGGGTGACGGCTCACGGATGCGGCGCTGCCACAGGAGAGGGATGGCAGGCCGGACCGCGCCGTCGGGGTGACGCGGTCAGTGCTCGCGCGGCGCGGGCACCACGCGCTCCACCTCGGGGTGGACCGTGAGAAGCTGCCGCATGGCCGCCTCGGCCGCGGGGCCGTCGCCGCCGGCGAGGGCGTCGACGATCCGGGCGTGGTGGGCCAGCGAGGTCTCGGTCGGCCGCTCACAGCCGGTGACCGGGCCGCCCGACACCTGGAGCGCGGCGCCCACGATCCCGGACAGGTGCTCCAGCATGCGGTTGCCGGCGACCTGGATGAGCAGCGAGTGGAACTCGGCGTCGGCCCGGGCGAAGGTCAGCGCGTCGCCCTGCCCGAGGGCGTGCCCCATGATCTCCACCATGTCGGTCAGGCGCTGCTGGACGTCCTCCCGGCCGTGCCCGGCCGCCAGGCGCGCGGCGAGCGGCTCGATCGTCCAGCGCAGCTCGCTCAGCTCCCGGCGCTGGTCGTCACGCTGCGGTCCGTAGGCCCGCCACTCGATGATGTCCGGATCCAGGAGATTCCAGTCGCTGACCGGGCGCACCCGCGTGCCCACGTTCGGCCGGGCGCTGACCAGGCCCTTGGCCTCCAGGACGCGGAGCGACTCGCGGACGACGGTGCGGGACACCTCGAAACGCTGACCGATCTCCTCGGGCACCAGCGGGCGGTCGGCACCCAGGTCACCGGAAACGATCATCTGTCCCAGCTGCTGGACGAGCTGTCCGTGCAGCCCGCGTCCGCGGCTGCCCGCGGTCCGCCGGACCGTACGGCCCAGCTCCGGATCCGCGCCTTCCCACACAGGGCCCCGCTCGGAGCCGGGCGCCTCCGCGTAGGGGTAGCGGTCGAGTTCGCCCGGGGTCGCGAGGCCGGAGTCGGCGGAGCGGGCGGTGGTCATCATGGTGTGCGCAAGGGTACTCACGCATCCTTTGTCGGCGTCGGCTCCAACTCCCTTGAGGTCTTTGGTGAAAAGCACACGAAAGGGTGATCGCCCACCTCGTCGCAATTGACGCCTTATCGGAAAGAGACGAGCTTTTCAGGGAGAGTTGTGATCAAAAAGAGACTGAGATGTGCACACTCAGTCGTCATCGGACTCGGCTGCGCAGGCCGGTGAACGCGTACGCGCACAGGAGTGCCAGCACCGACAACGCCATGGCCCCGCCCACCGGTTGGACGACCAGCCGCAGCACCGCCTCCAGGTGCTGCTCGCCCCCGAAGGGCCACCGCAGCGGCAGTCCGTCGCGCACCCGCCCGGCGAACGGCTCCGGACCGCGCACCGACGGGCCGTCCGTGATCGTGTGCACGGCGGGTACGACGAGGAGGGGCACGGCGACGACCGCGGCGAGCCCGGCGGTGGCGGACCGGAAGACGCCCGCGGCCAGCACCCCGGCCCAGGCACAGCCCGTGACCAGGGCGAGCCACCCGGCGGTGAGAGCGGGCCAGTCCGCCGGCACCGCGACGAGTTCGCTCCCGTAGACGAGATGGAGCAGTTCGGCGTTGCATCCCACGGTCAGCACGGCCAGCGCCAGCGCGGTGAGCGAGGCGACGAGGAGCTTGGCGGTCAGCAGACCGAGCCTCCGGGGGACCGTGCCGCGGTCCGCCGCGAGCGCGGGGTGGCGGAACTCGTCGCCGAACGCCAGCGCACCGAGCAGCCCCGCCCCGAGCGCGGCGGGCGGCAGCGGCAACTCCACGGGCCAGGCGGCCAGCAGCCGTGGCTGCGGGGTGTGACCGATACGGGCCAGCAGCACGGCGGTGAGCGCCGAGACGGCGAGCACGCAGGCCGCTACGACGTAGCCCGTGGCCACACCGGTGGCCCGCCGGATCTCGTAGCGGACGGGCCGCAGGGGAGTGGGGGCGGGCCGGACGAGGACGGGGGGTGGGAGGGTGGCCGAGGTGGGGCGCGGGGTGCCGGGGCGTGACGGGGGTGCTGCCGTGGGGGCGTCATCGTCGGGTGCGTCCCGGGGCGGCTCGGGCGGGGTTGACGGGTCGGGAGCGGTCTCGTGCGCGGGAGCCGCGGGTTCGGGCTCGGAGCCGGTCGCTGCCGGGGTCCCGGACGCGGCTGTCTGCGGGGGTTGTGTGTCCGTACCGGCGCCCGGACCCATGTCGCCGATCTCGTCGGCCAATTGGTGCACGACGATGCCGTGCCGGAACGCCGTCTCCCCCACCTCGGCGCAGGTGCTTCCGTAGACGCACAGGCGGTTGCCGCCCTCCCGTACGACCTCGACGGACTTCCGGGTCGAGCGGGCCTGCTGTGCGAGCAGCGCGGACAGGCGGGCCGCGTGCGGGCTGCGGACGGCGACGCGGGGGCGCAGACGGGTACGGGCGAAGTCGGCGGCCCGCTGGTCGGCGACGAGCCGTCCGCCGTCCAACGTGACCACGTGGTCGGCGAACCGCGCCGCCTCCTTGGGGTCGGCCGTGCTGCACAGCACCGTCCCGCCCTGTGCCGCGTGTTCCCGCAACATGTCGTACAGCCAGCGTCTCTCTCCGGCCGCGAGCCCTCGCGCGGGGTCGTCGAGCACGAGCGTGTGCGGGTCCGGCAGGAGGGCGCAGGCCAGGCCCAGGCGACGGTCCATGCCGCGTGACAGGGTGCCGAGCCGTTCGTCGCGCAGGCTCACCAGGCCCACCGCTTCGAGCACTTCGTCGGCGCGCCGGACCGGGACGCCCGAGGCCGCGCAGAGCATGCGGAGGTGTCCGCGGACCGAGCGGGCGGGGTGCCCCGGCACGTCCCCCAGCAGGACCCCGACCTCGTGGGCGGGGTGCGGGATGCGGTGCAGGGGGCGGCCTCTGAAGTAGGTGATCCCGCGCCCGCGTTGGATCTCGAGCATGAGCCTCAACACCGTCGTCTTGCCCGCGCCCGGCGCTCCGAGCAACGCGGTGACGCGGCCCGCGTGCGCCTCGAAGGAGACGTCGTCGACGGCGGGCGGGTGCTCTTTGCGAGGGGTGCTGGTCAGTCCGATGGCCTGGATCACCCGATGCAAGATAGCGCGCCATATCGGGTTTTTCGGGCACCACAGGGCCCGTTGCACCGAGGGAGACGGTCCGGGGACACGCGTCCCGTGACCGGCCTTCCCCGTCAGACCTCGGGGCGCAGCATGGGCGGGTTGAGCAGGGTGGCGCCGCCGGCCCGGAAGAGCTGGGCGGGGCGGCCGCCCTGCCGGGTGGTGGTGCCGCCGGTGGGGACCAGGAAGCCCGGGGTGCCCGTCACCTTGCGGTGGAAGTTGCGCGGGTCGAGCGCCACGCCCCAGACCGCCTCGTAGACCCGGCGCAGCTCTCCGACGGTGAACTCCGGCGGGCAGAACGCCGTCGCGAGCGACGAGTACTCGATCTTGGAGCGGGCGCGTTCCACCCCGTCCCAGAGGATCTGGGCATGGTCGAACGCGAGCGGCGCCACCGGCTCGCCTTCCCTGCCGTAACCGCCCTGTCGCAGCAGCTCGTCCACCGGGGCCCAGCGCGCGTTGCTGGCGTCGCCGCCCGCCCGTGGCGCCGGCAGGTCGGGAGCGAGCGCGAGGTGGGCGACGCTCACGACCCGCATGCGGGGGTCACGTTCGGGGTCGCCGTACGTGGCCAGCTGCTCGAGGTGGGCGCCGTGGTCCTGGGCGGGGACGGACGGATCGTGCACCCGCAGTCCCGTCTCCTCGGCCAGCTCCCGCGCCGCCGCCTGCGCCAGATCCTCGTCGGCCCGGACGAAGCCGCCGGGGAGTGCCCAGCGCCCCTGGAACGGGGGCTCACCCCTGCGCACCGCCAGCGCACACAGAGCGTGACGTCGCACGGTGAGCACGACCAGGTCCACGGTGACGGCGAAAGGCGGGAAGGCTGACGGGTCGTAGGACATGCGGCGATCATAGTCGTCTCCCTGACGATAAACACTCCCCTCGCCGGGCTGACCGTCGGCCGGACACCACCTCTACGTGGATCCCTTCACTCCTCCGTGTCCCCTCCGTGTGACGCGGAGTGCGCGCCGTCCTGGCGGTGTCCGCGTCGGCTCGTGCCGCCGGGGCGACTGCCGCCGGGGCGGCCCCCTCGCGGATCCGGGCCGCCGGGGTGCGCGGCACCTTCGGGGCGGGTCCCGCCGGGTGCCGTCCGCGGGCGCGGCAGCCGTCCGGCCGCGGTGGTCCCACGGCGCGTCGGCCGACCCGTGCGGCCGGCGGCCCGCACATGGCGCCTTCGGGAGGCGGGCTCCGCGTCCTGAACGGAGGCCTCGCCTGCCTCCGCCGGGCGGGGATCCGCCCCCTCGTCCGCGGGCCGCGCCACACCCCTTCCTTCGCCCTCGCCCCGCAGACAGCGACGGATCGACTCCGGGTCGAGTCCCTCGTTGCACGCCTGGTGCAGCAGACGGGCGAAGAGATAGTCCGGGTCGGCCCCGAGGGCCATGGCGAGCGCCTCCCGGGCTTCCAGTTCGTCACCGGTGGACCAGGCGACCCACCCGGCGAGGGTGAGGGGCGCGGCGGCGTACTCGCCGTACGGGCCGACGCAGCGGCGTGCCAGGGTCCGCCACAGGCGCAGGGCGGGGTCCGCCTCGTCGCCCTCCATCCACGCGGCGGCGCGGTCGCGGGTCGTGCGGTCCTGGAGGCCGAGGAGCACCGTGGCCGCCTCGTCGAACCCGATCAGCTCGTCGTCCCGCAGGTCCGCCGGGAGCGCGCCGGAGACGGACGGGGCGTCGGCGAGGCGGCGCACGAGACGCCCGGCCAGCTCCATCGTCTCGTCGGCGACCTTCCTCCGCGCCTGTTCGTCGACGATCCGGGGCAGCAGCTTCAGCCCGGCGTCGTCCAGTGCGCGGCGCTGGTCGTGGGCGGCGGAGGTCTGCCAGGGCTGGAGGCGGGCATGCAGTTCACGGAGGGAGCCGCGGACCTGGAGCCCGGCGTAGGCGGCTGCGGCGGCCAGCACGGACGTGCCGGGCAGGCCCATCGGTGTTCCCTCGGCAGGGCAGCAGGTCCGGTCGTCGCAGCAGTACGACCAGAAGCGGCCGTCGGAGACGCAGAGGGCTTCGACCACCGGGACGTCGAGGGCTCCGCACTCCAGCCGCAGGGCGTGGGCCAGCGGTCCGAGGCGCTCCTTGACCTGTCGGCCGGTCTCGCCCTGTCCCGGTTCCTGGCACAGGAACACGACCATCTGCTCGGGCCGGGCGCCTCGGCGCTCGCAGCCGGTCACCAGGCCCTGGGCGAGCTGCCGGGCGGCGGAGGGCCAGTCGCCCGCGTCGGCGGGGATGCCGAGCCGGGCCCGGCCGCCGAACCTGCCGCGCCCGCCCGTGTCGTGCAGGGACACGAGCACGACGCTGTCCTCCGGGCGGTACCCGAGCAGATAGGGCACGGCGTCGGCGAGCTCGGCCGGGGTGCGCAGGGTCACCTGCCGCGGATCGCCGTGGCTCTCGTACGCGGTGCAGGACAGGTCCGCCGGGAGCGGAGGGCGGTCCGTCCCGCTCTCCGGCACGGGTGTCCCGGTGCGGGACGCGGCCGCGTCCCGCCGTGGCTCCGCTTCGTCGTGTCCGCGCAGGATCGGGATGTCACTGTTCTCGGAGGGACCGGTCGTCCCGCTGTGGTTCGTCATGCCGGGACCCTCTCGCAGATTGCGACATTCCGGTTTCCCTGTGGATAAGTCGGGTCAGGTCCATGCCACAACCGTCGTCGCCGGTCGTCCTTCGCCCCCAGCCCACGCTCGATGTCGGCGCGGTCCTGTTGTATGGGACCCATGGAGCACACGAGCAACACGGATCTCCGGACGGCCGCCGACGCGGTGCTCGCCCGTCTCGTCGGCGACGACACGGGCACCGCCCGGCTGCGTGACGACCAGTGGCGGGCGATCGAGGCGCTGGTCGCCGACAAGCGCCGGGCCCTGGTCGTCCAGCGCACGGGCTGGGGCAAGTCCGCGGTGTACTTCGTGGCCACCGCGCTGCTGCGGGCCCAGGGCAGCGGACCGACCGTGATCGTCTCCCCACTCCTGGCGCTCATGCGCAACCAGGTCGAGGCCGCGGCCCGGGCCGGGGTCCGTGCCCGGACCATCAACTCCTCCAACAGCGAGGAGTGGGACGCCATCCGGGCGGAGATCGACGCCGGTGACGTGGACGTGCTGCTCGTCAGCCCCGAGCGGCTGAACAACCCCGACTTCCGCGACCAGGTGCTGCCCCGCCTCGCGGCCGCGACCGGACTTCTCGTGGTCGACGAGGCGCACTGCATCTCCGACTGGGGCCATGACTTCCGCCCGGACTACCGCCGGCTGCGCACGATGCTGAACGACCTCCCGGAGGGGGTGCCGGTCCTCGCCACCACCGCCACGGCCAACGCCCGGGTGACCGCCGACGTCGCCGACCAGCTCGGCACGGGCGGTTCCTCGGACGCGCTCGTGCTGCGGGGGCCGCTGGACCGGGAGAGCCTCAGCCTGAGCGTGCTGCGCCTGCCGGACGCGGCGCACCGCATGGCCTGGCTCGCCGACCACCTGGACCAGCTCCCCGGGTCGGGGATCGTCTACACGCTCACCGTGGCCGTGGCCGAGGAGGTCACCGCGTTCCTGCGCCGGCACGGTCATGCGGTCGCCTCGTACACCGGCCGGACGGAGAACGCCGACCGGCAGCAGGCCGAGGAGGACCTGCTCGCCAACAAGGTGAAGGCCCTCGTCGCCACCTCCGCCCTCGGCATGGGGTTCGACAAGCCCGACCTGGGCTTCGTGGTGCACCTGGGGTCGCCGTCGTCGCCCATCTCCTACTACCAGCAGGTCGGCCGCGCGGGCCGCGGTGTCCGGCACGCGGAAGTGCTGCTCCTGCCGGGCAAGGAGGACGAGGCGATCTGGGAGTACTTCGCGTCCCTCGCCTTCCCTCCGGAGGAGACGGTGCGGCGCACGCTCGACGTGCTGGCGCGCGCCGAACGGCCGCTGTCCCTCCCCGCGCTCGAACCGCTCGTGGAACTGCGCCGCTCCCGCCTCGAGACCATGCTGAAGGTGCTCGACGTGGACGGGGCGGTGAAGCGGGTCAAGGGCGGCTGGACCGCGACCGGACAGCCCTGGACGTACGACGCCGAGCGGTACGCGTGGGTGGCGCGTCAACGCGCGGCCGAGCAGCAGGCGATGCGTGACTACGTGTCGACGACGGGCTGCCGGATGGAGTTCCTGCAGCGGCAGTTGGACGACGAGGGCGCCAAGCCCTGCGGCCGCTGCGACAACTGCGCGGGCGCCCGCTACACGGCCGAGGCTTCCGCCGTGGCCCTCGACGCGGCCCGCGCCGACCTCGGCCGGGCGGGCGTCGAGGTGGAGCCCCGGCGCATGTGGCCCACCGGACTCCCCGCGATCGGCGTGGATCTGAAGGGCCGCATCCCGGCCGGGGAGCAGGCGGCGCGGGGCCGGGCGCTGGGCCGGCTGTCGGACATCGGCTGGGGCAACCGGCTGCGTCCGCTGCTCGCGCCGCATGCTCCGGACGGGCCCGTGCCCGACGACGTCGCGCGTGCCGCGGTGGGCGTGCTCGCCGACTGGGCCAAGGGACCCGGCGGCTGGGCGCCGGGGGTGGACGACGCCCAGCCCCGGCCGGTCGGGGTGGTCACCGTCGCCTCGCGCACCCGGCCGCAGCTCGTCCAGTCGCTCGGGACGCACATCGCGGAGACCGGCCGGCTGCCGCTGTTCGGGACGGTGCGGAGCACGGGTGAGCAGCACCGACTCCCCCGCAGCAACAGCGCCCAGCGGCTCAAGGCCCTCGCCGGCGCGCTGACCGTGCCGCCGGAGCTCGCGGAGGCACTCGCGCGGGCCGGCGGCCCGGTGCTGCTGGTGGACGACTACACCGAGACAGGGTGGACGCTCGCTGTCGCGGCACGGCTGCTGCGGCGGGCGGGCGCGCAAGGAGTGCTGCCGCTGGTACTGGCCGTACAGGGCTGACCGGAGGGTTCCGTCCGACGGGTGGGGATATTAGCCGCGAATCCACCGATAACGGTCCCCTGCCCCAATTGCTCGTTGCCGCATCCACGTTCGACAGGAAGAATTGAAGGACGCACCCGCACGGCTCGCCCGCCGACCAGGTAAGGCTCTGTTGCGTGCGCGCTCCCCGAATCCGACCCGCCCGCAGTGTGGGCGTAGCCGAAGGGAGGACCGTGACCTTCGGATTCGCTCCGTCCTCGGCGGCATCGCTGTCGACGTCCGCCGCATCCGCCCGCCGTGTGCTCGAGCCTGCGGAGTGGGCGGCCGCGGGAATCCCGCTGCTGCGCAATCCGCGCGAGGTCGTCAGCGGACTGCACGCCCGGCACCGTCCCGGCCCGGCGACCGCGGTCGTCGCCGTGCTCGATCCCGACGAACGCCTCCGGGCGAGCGCGTCGTTCACCCGGCGCTCCGCCGCCGCCGACGGCTGGATGTACCGCAACGTGCTGCTGGCCCAGCTGCGCCGGGTCATCCCGCACGACCTGCGGCGCCGCACCCCGGTGCGCACCGCCGTCCTGCTCTACTGCCGTGAGGGCGACGCCCGCTGGACGGAGGAGGACGGGGCCTGGATGTGGGGGCTGCGGGACGCCTGCACCCTGCACGGGCTGCGCTGCGGCGCGTACATCACGCTGACCCGTGACGGCTGGCAGGTGCTGGGGGAAGGGCGCGGCGGCCGCCATCCCAGCGCCCATTCGGAGCCGGAGCCGGTCGCCATGTCCGAGGCGCCGCCGCGGATTCCCCGCACGGGCGGGGCGGCGTCGGATGTACTGCGGCGCGCGGCGGCCCGCTGACGCCACCCGGATGCACTGCCGACGTCCGGCCCCCGCACGTCCGGCGTGCACGCCCGTGGCACCGGCGGGCCCCGGCGTGCGGCGCCACGGAGCGACCGTGGACCACGCGTGCCTCGCGGGCCGTCCGGCAGACGACACCGAGGACCCCCGAGCCACGTCCCCGCGCCGTGCGCCCTCATCCGTCGCCGGGCACACCGAGGGGCCAGCGGTGCGGGCACTGCGACCGCCGGTGTTCACGCGTGCGTGCGACGGCCTCGCCCGCCGTGCCGGTCGACGCCGTGGCGTCGGCTCAGACCCCGGCGCCCAGCACGGAGTTGATGCGCTGCGGGTCCCCGCAGACGATCAGCAGCGCGCCGGCCCGGGCGTGGGCCGTCTTCAGTGCGGAGGCGGTCAGGGACTCGGGACCGCCGTTGACGGCGACCACCACGACGGGACGCGCCTTGGCACGGTCCGCCACCTGGACGTCCGTGTAGAAGACGTCGTCACCGGAGTCGTGCTGGGCCCAGTAGGCGGCTTCACCGAAGGACAGTTCGTGGGTGGCCCACGGATGCTGGTCACCGGTGGTGATCACCAGCACGTCGCCGGGGGCGCGGCCCGAGTCCAGAAGCAGGTCGACGGCTTCCTCGGCGGCGTCGAGCGCCCCTTCGACGGAAGCCGGGATCAGCTGGATCTGCGGGCCGTTGGCGGCGGCGGACGGACCCGGAGGGCCGGGTGTGGCGGCGGGGGCCGCGTCACGCGGCGTGCGCTGGGCCGGAGGAGCCGGCCGCGGCGGGCCGGGACGACCGGGACGCGACGGAGCCGCGGCGCGGGGACCGGGTACGGGGCGGGGGGTCGGCGCGGTACGGCCACTGGCCGGCGTGGCGCGGGGACCCTGGGCACTCTCGTGAATCTGAGGCTCCTCGGGAAGGAGAGGCATGAGCTGATTTTTATCAAACGTTGGCACGGCCGGCGTCGCCGGGTGGCACATCAGTGCGAGCGGCCCGTCAGAAGTCGAAGCCGAGTTGGCCCTCGATCTCCGGGACGCGCGCCTCCGTCCAGGTGCGGACCTTCTTGAGGTGCCGCCACTGGGGCAGCGCATCAAGATACGCCCACGACAGGCGGTGGTACGGGGTGGGTCCCCGGACCTCCAGCGCGGCCCGGTGCACGGGGGACGGATACCCGGCGTTGTCCGCGAAACCGAAGTCTGCATGGTCGGCACCCAGTTCGGCCATCATTTTGTCGCGCTGGACCTTGGCGATGACCGACGCCGCCGCCACGGCCACGCAGGACTGGTCGCCCTTGACGACCGTCCGGACCCGCCAGGGCGAGCCCAGGTAGTCGTGCTTGCCGTCGAGGATGACCGCGTCGGGCCGGACGGGCAGGCCTTCCAGGGCGCGGACGGCCGCCAGCCGGAGCGCGGCGGTCATCCCCATGGCGTCGATCTCCTCGGGCGACGCGTGCCCCAGGGCGTACGACGTGACCCAGCTCCGCAGCGTCTCGGCGAGTTCCGTGCGGCGCTTGACGGCGAGGAGTTTGGAGTCGGTGAGTCCCTCGGGGGGCCGGCGCAGTCCGGTGATCGCCGCGCAGACGGTGACCGGGCCGGCCCACGCGCCACGCCCCACCTCGTCGACACCTGCAACGATCTTCGCTCCGGTCGTGGCGCGGAGTGAGCGCTCGACGGTGTGAGTGGGCGGTTCGTACGGCATGGCGCCCTTAGCGTACGCCGCCCGGTCCGGCGTGCGACACCCCGGCTCCCCGACTGCGGTCGCCGCCGTCATCACCCTGTGATCAGGAGGCGTGCGACCGCAGCAGCGGAACCATCAACTGGTCGATCATCTGCTCCAGATCGACGTCCGACCATTCGCTGCCGCACATCTTCGAGCGGTACATCATCATCGCCGGAATGATGTCGAAGACGTAGCCGTTGGCCGCGTCGGGGCGCACCTCTCCCCGCTCGATCCCGCGCTCGACCACCTCGCGGAGCTTCGCAAGGGTCGGTTCGATGACGCCGTTGACGATCACCGCGTGGAAGTGCTCGGCCTCCGCGCTATCGCACTCGTGAATGACCGCGCGCAGGGCGCAGCCGGGCCTGGAGAACATCGCGTCCCGGGCCCTGCGGCACAGCTCCAGCAGGTCCTCGCGCACGCTCCCCAGGTCCGGCGCCTCGTCGAACTCGGGCAGCGCGGCGCGCAGGGCGTCCGCGACGAGGTCCTCCTTGGAGGGCCAGCGCCGGTAGACGGCGGCCTTCCCGGTCTGGGCGCCGGCGGCGACGCCTTCCATCGTCAGGCCGTTCCAGCCGACCGTGCTGAGCTGCTCCAGCGCGGCCTCGAGGATCGCCTGTTCCAGTACGGCGCCGCGGCGGCGCGAGGCGACCGTCTGAGCCTGGGCGGCCGCCCAGCTCGAAGTAACCATCTGACTCTCTCCAACGAGCAGAGGAAGCGGGCATGGGGGGATGAAGCACCCGCCGCGCGGCGCCGAAGGGGGACACGCCGGAACGACGGCCATTCAGTGAACGCTTGCGTTCACTGTCGAGGGCTCCTACCGTTGACGCAACAGTGAACGCGCTCGTTCACTAACTCATTCGTGGGGGACCCATAGTGACCACCTCTCCTTTGCTCCAGGATCCACGGCCGGGTGCGGCCCTCCGACAAGGGCGTCCCGGCGTCGCGCTCGCCGTCATCGCGGCCTGTCAACTCATGGTCGTACTCGACGCGACGATTGTGAACATCGCGCTCCCGCACATCCAGAATGCCCTGCAGTTCAGCACCACCGATCTGACGTGGGTGGTCAGCGCCTACACCCTGACCTTCGGCGGACTGCTGCTCCTCGGCGGCCGGGCGGGCGACATCCTCGGCCGCCGCCGCGTCTTCATGAGCGGCATCCTGCTGTTCACCGCGGCCTCCCTGCTCGGCGGGCTGGCCCAGGAGCCCTGGCAACTGCTCGCCGCGCGCGTCCTGCAGGGCGTGGGCGGAGCGATCGCCTCGCCGACCTCGCTGGCACTCATCACCACCACGTTCCCGGAGGGCCCCGAACGCAACCGCGCCTTCGGCGTCTTCGCCGCGGTCTCGGCGGGCGGCGGCGCCATCGGGCTGCTCGCGGGCGGCATGCTCACCGAATGGCTCGACTGGCGGTGGGTGCTCTTCGTCAACGTCCCCATCGGCCTGCTGATCGCCGTCCTCACGCCGGTGTACATCAACGAGTCCGAACGGCACACCGGCCGCTTCGACATTGTGGGGGCGGTGACCTCGACGGCCGGTATGGCCACGCTCGTCTACGGCTTCATCCGCGCGGCCGAGGAGGGGTGGCGGGACAGTCTCACCATCGGCTCCTTCGTCGCCTCGGTGCTCCTGCTGGCGGGCTTCGCCCTGATCGAGTCCCGGGCCAAGGAACCGATCACCCCGCTGCGGATGTTCGCCGACCGCAACCGCTCGGGCACGTACGTGATCATGCTCAGCCTCGCCGCGGCGATGTTCGGCATGTTCTTCTACATCGTTCTGTTCGTGCAGAACGTCCTCGGCTACACCCCGATCGAGGCCGGTCTCGCCTTCCTGCCCGTGACGGTCGTGATCGCCGCCGGGGCGGGGGTGTCGCAGCGGTTCCTGCCGGTGTTCGGACCCAAGCCGTTCATGATCATCGGTTCGGCGCTGGCCGCCCTCGGCCTGGCCTGGCAGACGCTGATCGACTCCGACAGTTCCTACGTCAGCGGCATTCTCGGGCCGATGCTGGTCTTCGGCTTCGGCATGGGCCTGAACTTCGTGACGCTGACGCTCACCGCGGTCTCCGGAGTGGCCCAGCACGAGGCCGGCGCCGCCTCCGGTCTGCTCAACGCGACGCAGCAGGTGGGCGGATCGGTGGGCCTGGCACTGCTGACCACGGTGTTCGGCACGGCCAGCCGGGACGAGGCGGAGCAGCAGGTGCCGGCCTTCCTCGCCGAGGGGACGGCGGAGCAGCAGGCGGAGTTCGCCCGGACCCAGCAGCTTCCGGCGCCCTGGGGGCACGAGGTGCTCGCGCAGGGCATCTCCTCGGCGTTCATCCCGGCCGCCGCGATGGCCGTGCTGGCCCTGGCCGTCGCCTGGCTCGTCATCCGGGTCCGCAGGAGCGACCTGGAGGCGCTGTCCGGTTCGGCGGGACCGGGCATCGGCTGAGGGGAACACCGCACGCGTCCGGCCCGGCGACGCACCGGCCGACTTCACGGGGGTCGGCCGGGTGACGCCGGGCCGGCGCGCGCACCTGAGCAGTGCGGTGCACAGCACCAGCAGAACGCCCGCCCACACGGCCGGATCACGCGCCCACACGGCCATCCCGCACACCTCCCCCGAGTCTCACGCCCCGTCCCCGCGCTGCGCCGACACGTGTCAGCACCCGCAGGACCTCACACCGCCCGCAGCGGACACACCGACAACGAGCGGCCGGTCACACAGAGTTCCCGTCAGGCACGGAGAGTTTCGACCGGCCGAGAGCGGCCGGCACCCCGTTCCAGCGCAAGCGCAAGAAGGCCCGCGAGCCGAGCCACGTCGCAGGCCGAGGCCTCAGACCTCGACCACCCGCGCCACCCACTCCGGCAACGGCTCCACCCGCTCCGCCCACTCCTCGGGCGGCGCCCCCGCGGAGCCCGCCGCGAGCACCCCGCCCACGATGGCGCAGGTGGTGTCGACATCCCCGCCCACCTGCGCGGTCGTCCAGAAGGCGTGCTCGTAGTCGCCCAGGGAGCGGGCGGCGGACCAGAGCGCGAAAGGCACCGTGTCGTGCGCGGTCGTACGCCGTCCGCAGCCGAGGACGGCCGCGACGGTGGCCGCGTCGCCGTAGTCGAGCATGTCGCGCGCCCGGCGCAGTCCCGCGCCGACCGCGCTGCGCGCGGGCACCAGCGCGATGACCCCGTCGAGGAGGTCCTCGGCGCGGGGCGGGCCGTCCGGCGCCGCGGCGAGGGCGGCGGCAGCGGCGACGGCCATGGCGCCGACCACGGCCTCGCGGTGCTGGTGCGTGGGGTAGGCAGAGATCTCCGCCTGGTGCGTGGCCTGTTCGGGGTCGTCGGCGTACCAGGCGCCCAGCGGCGCGATCCGCATCGCGGCGCCGTTGCCCCACGAGCCCTGGCCGTTGAAGAGCGCGGCGGCCAGCACTCGCCAGTCGCCGCCTTCGCGGACGAGCCGCAGCAGCCGGTTGACCGCGGGGCCGTACCCCCGGTCGAAGTCGTGGCGGTGGGCGAAGGAGTGGGCCAGGGCGTCCTGGTCGATGCGGTGGTGCGTGGCGAGGACGGTGACGACGGAGCACGCCATCTCGGTGTCGTCGGTCCACTGCCAGGGGTCCTCGGGCAGTTCGCGGCGCTTGAGCAGCGGGTGGTTCACCGGCACGAAGAACTGCGAGCCGAGCGCATCCCCCACCGACAGGCCGCGCAGGCTGGCCAGGGCGCGCTCCAGGCGCGTCTTCGGGGAATGATCAGTGGTCATCGCCTCGCAACTCTCCCATTCCGTTCCCGCCGACTCCAGCACATTTCGTCCATCCCGTGATCGGGTAGGGCTCCGGGTCCCGCCAGCGCTCGAAGGGCCGGTCGAGGGCGTACTTTCCGTTCTCGCCCAGGACGAGCATCCTCACCTCGGCGTTCCCCGGGTTGGACAGCGACTCGAACTCCGCCACGGTCCAGTGGAACCACCGCATGCAGAACAGCCGCATGGCCAGGCCGTGGGTGACGATGAGGACGTTCGGCGGGTGGTCCGGGGCCTCGAAGCTGCGGAAGAGGCTCTCCAGGAAACCGCCGACGCGGTCGTAGACGTCGGCGCCGGACTCGCCCTGGGCGAAGCGGTAGAAGAAGTGCCCGTAGGCGTCCCGGTAGGCCTTCTGCAGGCGTACGTCCTCGCGGTCCTGCCAGTTGCCCCAGTCCTGCTCGCGCAGCCGGGGCTCCTCCCGGATGCGTATCAGGTCCGGGTCGAGGTGGAAGGAGTGCAGGGTCTCGAGCGTCCGTCGGTACGGGGACACGTAGACGCTGACCCGTTCCTGCCCGAAGAGGTCGCGGAGCCGCTCGCCCGTCTCCTCGGCCTGCTTCCTGCCCCGTTCGGTGAGGCCGAGGGCGTGGTCGGGTTCGCGCTCGTAGACGGTGTCGTCGACATTGCCCCTTGATTCACCGTGCCGGACAAGGACGATGCGCCGTGGTCGTGCCATGCCGAAACCCTAGATCCGGTGAGGGCGCTTCGGACACTCGTGCGCGTTCCGTACGGCATATGTCACACGAAGTTCGCCGTGCACGAGTCGCTGGAGCGTCCGCCGCCGGCTCACACCGTCCAGGCGGGCTCCATGTCGACGATGTCGCCTGCGAGGGCCGCGACGTCCGCCTCGGTCTGGGCCCGCAGCGCCAGCCGCTCCACGCGCTCGGTCCGGTACTTGCCGTGCTCGGCGGCGGACCGCCACATCGACAGGACCAGGTACTCGCTGCCCGGCGCCTCGCCGAACAGCCCCCGCACCATGCCGGGCGAGCCGGCCATCGCCGGGTTCCACACCTTCTCCTGCATGAGGACGAAGTGCTCGGCGCGCTCCTCGTGGACCCGGCACAGCGCGACCCTGATCAGGTCGGCGTCGGTGAAGCGCGGCTCGAACCCGGTCTTCACGTCGAAGCGGTGGTCGAACAGCCTGACCTGGGCGTCCTTGAAGGTGCCCGCCTGGGACGCGGCGAGCCGGTCGTGGGACCGGGCCATGAAGGAGTCGTAGAAGGCGCGGCTCTCCCAGAAGGAGAAGATGTGCGCCACGTCCTGACGTCCCCGGCTCCATCCTCCGCCCTGCGCGCGAAACCCCGGCTCCCCCAGAAGCCCCGCCCACTTCCGCTGCCCCCGCTCGAACCCCCGACGGTCCACCACGGTGCAGCGAATCCACTTGACCAGCACCGCGCCATCGTAAGGCCAGGGAGCGCCGCCCGGTCGCCCCCAGGGGGACTGCGTACCGGCGCCCGGGAGCTCGGGCGTGGCAGGATGGACAATCTGCCGCGGACACGCGGCAGTTGGGGTGCACCGGCAGGACGGTCACGAGGAAGGGGACAACGGGTGAACGGCCTCAGCAAGGGGATCCGCAAGGTCGAGATCGCGCTGCGGTGGGATCCGAGTCCGTCGGGAGAGCCCTCCACCGACCTCGATCTCGTCGCCGCGCCCTACCTGGAGGGCGACCCGCACGGCGATCCCGCCTACGTGGTGCACTTCGACAGCCGCTCCCCCGACGGCACCATCACGCTCAGCCGGGACAGCCAGGACGGCAAGGGGTTCGGGTACGACGAGGTCATGACGCTGGAGCTGGACCGCCTGGACCGGCGGTACGGGCGCGTGGTGGTCGGGGTCGTCGTCCAGCAGCACCAGGCGCGGCGGACGTTCTCCGAGGTGGGCAACCCGGGGCTGCGCATCCGCGAGGGCTACGACGTCCTGGCGGAGGACGACTTCGGCGGGGTGCCCGGGGTGGCGGCGGCCACGGTCGCGGAGTTCGTCCGGGAGGGCACGGGCCGCTGGGAGTTCAGGGCGGGCGTGCACGGCTTCGGCGGCGACCCGGTGGACTTCCCCCGCGAGATGGGCGCGGCCCGCCGGGCCTGACGCCGGCGCGCCGTCGGCGGTACGGCCGGGAACGCCCGAGGGCGGTGGCACCGGAACCCCGGTGCCACCGCCCTCGCCGTCTCACCCCCGGGCAGCGCCCGGAGGGGCCGGCGTCAGCTGCAGCCGCTGGTCGAGCCGCAGCCCTCGCAGATGTAGCAGGAGCCGGCCCGCTGCATCTTCGTGCCGCAGGAGAAGCACAGCGGGGCGTCGGCCTGGATGCCCAGCTGCATCTCCACCAGCTCGGCGCTGGTGTGGGCCTGCTTCGGAGCGGGCTTGACCGCCTCGGTCCCGGCCTTCGGCGTGGTGACCGCCTTCAGCTCCTGGGCGCGCGGAGCCGACTGCGCCAGGCCCTCGACGTCGACGTCCTCGTCGGCCGGCTCGTACGAGCCGGTCTCCAGGTGACGCTGCCGCTCCTCGGCGGAGTGGATGCCGAGCGCGGAGCGCGTCTCGAACGGCAGGAAGTCCAGCGCCAGGCGGCGGAAGATGTAGTCGACGATCGACTGTGCCATCCGCACGTCCGGGTCGTCCGTCATGCCGGCCGGCTCGAAGCGCATGTTGGTGAACTTGGAGACGTACGTCTCCAGCGGCACGCCGTACTGGAGGCCCACCGAGACGGCGATGGAGAAGGCGTCCATCATGCCCGCGAGCGTCGACCCCTGCTTGGACATCTTCAGGAAGACCTCGCCGAGACCGTCGTCCGGGTAGGAGTTGGCGGTCATGTACCCCTCGGCGCCGCCCACCGTGAAGGAGGTGGTGATGCCGGGACGGCCCTTGGGGAGACGCTTGCGGACCGGGCGGTACTCGACGACCTTCTCGACCGCGGCGCGGATCGTCTCCTCGGCCTTCTCGGTGACCTCGGCCTTCTCCTTCTCCTTGGTCTTGGCGGAGAGCGGCTGGCCGACCTTGCAGTTGTCGCGGTAGATGGCGAGCGCCTTGACGCCCAGCTTCCAGGCCTCGAAGTAGATCTCCTCGACCTCCTCGACGGTCGCCGTCTCCGGCATGTTGACCGTCTTGGAGATGGCGCCGGAGATCCAGGGCTGGATCGCGGCCATCATGCGGACGTGGCCCATCGGGGAGATGGCGCGCTCGCCCATGGCGCAGTCGAACACCTCGTAGTGCTCCTGCTTGAGGCCGGGGGCGTCGATCACGTTGCCGTGCTCGGCGATGTGGGCGACGATCGCCTCGATCTGCTCCTCCTGGTAGCCCAGGCGGCGCAGGGCCTGCGGGACGGTGCCGTTGACGATCTGCATCGAGCCGCCGCCGACCAGCTTCTTGAACTTGACCAGGGCGAGGTCGGGCTCGACACCGGTGGTGTCGCAGGACATCGCCAGGCCGATGGTGCCGGTCGGGGCGAGCACGGACGCCTGGGCGTTGCGGAAGCCGTTCGTCTCGCCGAGGCGCAGCACGTCCTGCCAGGCCTCGGTGGCGGCGGCCCACACCGGGGTGTCCAGGTCGTCCATGCGCACGGCGGTGCCGTTGGCGTCGGCGTGCTGCTTCATGACGCGCTTGTGGGCGTCGGCGTTGCGGGCGTAGCCGTCGTACGGGCCGACGATCGCGGCCAGCTCGGCGGAGCGGCGGTAGGCGGTGCCGGTCATCAGGGAGGTGATGGCACCGGCCAGGGCGCGGCCGCCGTCGGAGTCGTAGGCGTGACCGGTGGCCATCAGCAGGGCGCCGAGGTTGGCGTAGCCGATGCCCAGCTGCCGGAAGGCGCGGGTGTTCTCACCGATCTTCTGGGTCGGGAAGTCCGCGAAGCAGATCGAGATGTCCATCGCGGTGATGACCAGCTCGACGACCTTCTGGAAGCGCTCGGTCTCGAACGACTGGTCGCCCTTGCCGTCGTCCTTGAGGAACTTCATCAGGTTCAGCGAGGCCAGGTTGCAGGACGTGTTGTCCAGGTGCATGTACTCGCTGCACGGGTTCGACGCGGTGATCCGGCCGGACTCGGGGCAGGTGTGCCAGTGGTTGATGACGCCGTCGTACTGGATGCCCGGGTCGGCGCAGGCCCAGGCGGCCTCGGCGATCTTGCGGAAGAGCGCCTTGGCGTCGACCTCCTCGATGACCTCGCCGGTCATGCGGGCACGCAGGCCGAACTTGCCGCCCTTCTCGACGGCCTCCATGAACTCGTCGTTGACGCGCACGGAGTTGTTGGCGTTCTGGTACTGGACGGACGCGATGTCGTCGCCGCCCAGGTCCATGTCGAAGCCCGCGTCGCGCAGGACGCGGATCTTCTCCTCCTCCTTGACCTTGGTCTCGATGAAGTCCTCGATGTCGGGGTGGTCCACGTCGAGGACGACCATCTTCGCGGCGCGGCGGGTGGCGCCGCCGGACTTGATGGTGCCGGCGGAGGCGTCGGCGCCGCGCATGAAGGAGACCGGGCCGGAGGCGTTGCCGCCGGAGGAGAGCAGCTCCTTGGAGGAGCGGATGCGGGAGAGGTTCAGGCCGGCGCCGGAGCCGCCCTTGAAGATCATGCCCTCTTCCTTGTACCAGTCGAGGATCGACTCCATGGAGTCGTCGACGGACAGGATGAAGCAGGCGCTGACCTGCTGCGGCTGGGGCGTGCCCACGTTGAACCACACGGGGCTGTTGAAGCTGAAGATCTGGTGCAGGAGGGCGTAGGCCAGCTCGTGCTCGAAGATCTCGGCGTCGGCGGGCGAGGCGAAGTACCTGTTGTCCTCGCCGGCCTTCCGGTACGTCTTCACGATGCGGTCGATCAGCTGCTTGAGGCTGGTCTCGCGCTGCGGGGTGCCGACGGCACCGCGGAAGTACTTGCTGGTGACGATGTTGACCGCGTTCACCGACCAGAAGTCGGGGAACTCCACGCCGCGCTGCTCGAAGTTGACCGAGCCGTCGCGCCAGTTGGTCATGACGACGTCACGGCGCTCCCAGGCCACCTCGTCGTACGGGTGGACCCCCGGGGTGGTGTGAATGCGCTCGACGCGCAGTCCCTTGCCGGCCTTGCTCGCCTTGGCTCGGGAACTACGTGCCGGACCGCTCGCCGTCTCTGTCATGCCGCCTCCCTGATACGGGCGAAAACGCCCTGAAGTGCCCCGATGTTCCCGTGGCACGGTGTTCTGTCTGATGCTGCGGGCACCCACTCGCCTGCCCGCAACAGGTCTGTTCGTCGCCGCCGGCCGAACCGGTCCCCGGACCCTCGCGTCCGGGGCCGGACCGCTGCTCAGCCGGTGGCGGGAGCGGGCGCGGGGACCTGGGCGGCCCCCTCCTGCCCGCTGTCGTCTTCCCGGCTCCCCGGGGCGGCCCCGTCGCCGTCCCCGTCGTCCGCGCCGGGCCGCTCCGCCCGCCTGAGTTCCGCGATCGCGGCCTCGAAGTCCTCCAGCGAGTCGAACGCCCGGTACACGGACGCGAACCGCAGGTAGGCGACGAGGTCGAGTTCCTGCAACGGGCCGAGTATGGCCAGTCCCACGTCGTGGGTGGTCAGCTCGGCGCTCCCGGTGGCCCGCACCGCTTCCTCGACCCGCTGGCCGAGCTGGGCGAGGGCGTCCTCGGTGACGGGCCGCCCCTGGCACGCCTTGCGCACACCGTTGATGATCTTGGTGCGGCTGAACGGCTCGGTGACTCCCGACCGCTTGACCACCATGAGCGAACACGTCTCCACGGTCGTGAAACGACGGGAGCAGTCCGGGCACTGGCGGCGCCTGCGGATCGACGTGCCGTCGTCGGTCGTACGGCTGTCGACGACACGGCTGTCGGGGTGCCTGCAGAAGGGGCAGTGCATGGATCCCAACCCTCCTCACAGCAGACTCGATGGCCTCGCCAGGCCTCAGGGGCCTCACGAAGCAGCACCAGCATAGGCGATCACGGAGCCCTCGAAGACCGGGGGGACCACAACTTCTGGGCTGCTGCCGGAATCCAACCACTAGATGTGGGGATTGGCTCATACATTCAGGCCGCGCGCGTGTCGCGCTCGCCGGAGCGGGAAGACGGGCCCGGAGGTCTGCCTGCCGGAGCCCGGAGGCCCGCCCGTCGCGGACCCCGGGGGCTCCGCCCGTCGGGGAGAAGGCGTGCCGGAGACGGGGAGGGGGCGTGCCGTTCCAGAGGAGGGCGGGGCCGCTTCACGCGCGCGGGAGCCCACGGTGGCAGACTGAGTCCGCGCGCCGCGAGGCCGCCGCCCCGGCGGAGACCTCGGCGGAGAAGAGTACACCAAATGGCCCGTTTGTCCGGCGGGAAGCGTGGCGACCAATACACCTCGGCGAAAGAACACGTACCGCAATTCGCTTTTTTTCACTCGAACGTGTGTTTGGCGCAACCTTTCGAAAGCATCTACCGTTGTGCTGCAGGGAGACCATCGAGAGGGGCCGACGTGACCACCACCGCAGACAGTGCCGCCATCACCGCCCAGGACCGCTCCCAGGGCCGCATCGAGCCGGTGCACGCGATGAACGAAGCCACGAATCCCGAGGCGCACAAGCGCTCCCTGCCGGGCCGGCCTCCCGGCATCCGGGCGGACAGCTCCGGACTCACCGACCGCCAGCGCCGGGTCATCGAGGTCATCAGGGACTCGGTGCAGCGCCGCGGCTACCCGCCGTCGATGCGGGAGATCGGCCAGGCGGTCGGGCTGTCCAGCACCTCCTCCGTCGCGCACCAGCTCATGGCGCTGGAGCGCAAGGGTTTCCTGCGCCGTGACCCGCACCGCCCGCGCGCGTACGAGGTGCGGGGGTCCGACCAGGCCGCGTCCGTGCAGCCGACGGACACCGCCGGCAAGCCCGCCGCGTCCTACGTGCCGCTGATCGGCCGGATCGCCGCCGGTGGCCCGATCCTCGCGGAGGAGTCCGTCGAGGACGTCTTCCCTCTGCCCCGGCAGCTCGTCGGCGACGGTGAGCTGTTCGTGCTGAAGGTCGTGGGTGACTCCATGATCGAGGCCGCGATCTGCGACGGCGACTGGGTCACGGTCCGCCGCCAGCCGGTCGCCGAGAACGGCGACATCGTGGCGGCGATGCTCGACGGCGAGGCGACCGTGAAGCGGTTCAAGCGGGAGGACGGCCATGTGTGGCTGCTCCCGCACAACGCGGCCTACGAACCGATCCCCGGCGACGACGCGACGATCCTCGGCAAGGTGGTGGCCGTCCTCCGCCGCGTCTGACCTCTGGCGGGACGCCGAGCCGCTCCTCGGCCTGCCCCACCCCTCTGACTGGGCCCCGGAACCCCTGCGCCGGTTCCGGGGTCCTGTGTTGCCCACGGACGCCGTGCGCAGCGCCCTGGGCCTCGAAGCGGTCGGCGCCGTCGCCGCGGTACCCGGGTGCCGCTCACGGCACCGGCCGGGACGCTGTTCCCTGCCCCCGGGACATCCCGGCCACCGGGCCGGGGTCTGTGCGTCGCGCCCGTCCGGGGGTTTTCGGCGTGCCGTCGACACGCCCCGGACGTCGCACGCCGGCTGGGACGCCGTCTCGAAGCCCGGATGTTGCGGTCGGCGCTCGAACACCCGACCGCCGGGCTGGAATGCGTGCGCCGCGCCCGCGCGAAGGGGGACCCGCGCGGCGGGACAACCCCACCACCGGCGTCGATGACCGTCGGCCGGCCCCCGCCCCGCGACGGCACGGCGCCCGTCGCGACGGACACGGCCACCAGTGGCGTCCGTCCGGTGACGGGGACGCCCGTTCGCGGCCTCACGCCGACGGCCGTCACCTGGGCGGCCTGCGACTGCCCAGCACGCCCGGGCCCGAGTACGGCGGACGCTCCCGCTCACGGCCCCGTCGCCCAGCGACGGACCGCGGCCGGGCCCTTGTGGCCCGCCGAAGGATCTGGCCGGCTCCGCCGGCCCGCTGAAACGGGCCTCCCCCGCAGCCGAGCGTCCTTCGCGGAACTCGGGAGGCCGTCCCCGTCCGGCTGCGGGCCCCGCCCCTGCCGGGAGGGCACGGCGCACAGCGGCCTCCGTGGCCGTGCTTCCGCCCGCCGGAGGGCGTGAGTCCGAGCCGTCTCAAAGGGGCAGCGGGGTCTCTCCGCCCCGCCCTACCCCGCCGCCGCGTCGATCGCCGCGAGCGACTTCCTGACCTGGTTGCGGTCGGTCGTGTACCAGAAGTCCGGCATCGAGGCCTTCAGATAGCTGCCGTAGCGTGCCGTGGCCAGGCGTGGGTCGAGGACCGCGACCACGCCCCGGTCGCCCGAGGCGCGGACCAGGCGGCCCGCGCCCTGGGCCATCAGCAGCGCCGCGTGCGTCGCGGCGACCGCCATGAAGCCGTTGCCGCCCGCCTCCTCCACGGCCTTCTGGCGGGCGCTCATCAGGGGGTCGTCCGGACGCGGGAAGGGGATCTTGTCCATGACCACCAACTGGCAGCTGGGCCCCGGGACGTCCACGCCCTGCCACAGCGACAGCGTGCCGAAGAGGCACGTCCGCGCGTCCGCGGCGAAGTTCTTGATCAGTTCGCCGAGCGTCTCCTCGCCCTGGAGGAGGATCGGGAACTCCGGGATCCGCGACCGCAGCTCCTCCGCCGCGAGCTGGGCCGCCCGCATCGAGGAGAACAGCCCCAGCGTGCGTCCGCCCGCCGCCTGGATCAGCTCCGTGAGCTCGTCCAGCATGTCCGCGCGGTCCCCGTCCCTGGCCGGGCGGGCCAGGTGCTTGGCGACGTACAGGATGCCCTGCCTGGGGTAGTCGAACGGCGAGCCGACGTCCACGCCCTTCCACTGCGGGAGGTCGTCCCCCTCGGCGCCCTCGGGACCGAGTCCCAGCGACGCCCCCACTCCGTTGAAGTCGCCGCCCAGCTTCAGCGTCGCGGACGTCAGCACGACGGAGCGGTCGGTGAACAGCTTCTCGCGCAGCAGCCCGGAGACCGACATGGGCGCGACCCGCAGCGACGCCCCGAAGCGGTCGTGCCGCTCGTACCAGACGACGTCCCACTCGGAGCCGTTGGTGATCCGCTCCGCCACGTCGTGGACGCTCTCCACCGAGGCCAGCGCCTGCTTGCGGACCGCGTCCTCGTCCTGGACGGACTTGTCGCGGGTGGAGCCGATCGCGGAGATCACCGTGCGGCACGCGTCGCGCAGCGCCATCAGGGCGTAGCCGAGATCCTCCGGGATCTCCTCCAGCCGGCCGGGCAGGGCCAGCTCCATCAGCCGCTCGAAGCCCTCCGCGGCTGTCTGCAGCTGGTCGGCCGCCTTCTCGTTCACCAGCTTCGCCGCGCGCCGCACCGCGCGGTTCACCTGGCCCGGGGTGAGCTCGCCGGTGGCCACCCCGGTCACCCGGGAGACCAGCTCGTGCGCCTCGTCCACGATCAGCACCTCGTGCTGCGGCAGCACCGGCGCGCCCTCGATGGCGTCGATGGCGAGCAGCGCGTGATTGGTGACGATCACCTCGGCGAGCTTGGCGCGCTCACGGGCCGCCTCGGCGAAGCACTCCGCGCCGTACGCGCACTTCGTGGCGCCCAGGCACTCCCGCGAGGACACCGACACCTGGGACCAGGCCCGGTCGGACACACCCGGCGTGAGGTCGTCCCGGTCGCCGCTTTCCGTCTCGTCCGACCAGTCCCGCAGCCGCAGCAGGTCCTGGCCCAGCTTGCTGGTGGGCGCGGCCGCCTCGAACTGGTCGAAGAGACCCTCCTCCTCGTCCTGCGGCACGCCCTCGTGCAGCCGGTGCAGGCACAGGTAGTTCGACCGGCCCTTGAGCATGGCGAACTCCGGGCGGCGGCGCAGCAGCGGATGCAGCGCCTCCACCGTGCGCGGCAGGTCCCGCTCCACCAGCTGCCGCTGGAGCGCCAGGGTGGCCGTCGCCACGACGACCCGCTCCCCGTGCGCGAGCGCGGGCACCAGGTAGCCCAGGGACTTGCCGGTGCCGGTGCCGGCCTGGACCAGCAGATGGGCGCCGTCGTCGATCGCCTCGGCGACGGCTTCGGCCATGGCCACCTGACCGGGGCGCTCCGTGCCGCCGACGGCGGTGACGGCAGCGTGCAGGAGTTCGGGGAGTGAGGGCTTCGTCATAGCCCGACCACCCTACGGCCCCTCACCGACAAAGGTGCGCGCACACCGAAGGCGGCGGAGGTGACCGGCGCCCCGCACCTGAAGCACCGCTCCGCATCCGAAGCACCGCCCGGCGCCCGAAGCACCGCCCCGGCGCGCGGCACCCGGAAGGACCGCGGCCGCCACCGGGCCCCGCGGCCCCGCGGCCCCACGCCCCCACGCCCCCACGCCCCCACGCCCCCACGCCCCCACGCCCCCACGCCGCGAGATCCACTCACGACGGCCAGGTCAGACGCCTTGTAGCCGAACCGTTGCCGTTCCGTCGGACGCCCCCTACGGCGAACGCCTAGTGTGTGGTGCCGTCATCCCAAGCCGTCGGAGCAGCAGTGCGACTCGTCCGGGTCGGATGTGAAGACGGGCGCGGCACCACCATCGTTCCTTCCAGGGGGAGTCCAGATCATGCGATCCATACGGCCGTCGTCCACCGCCCGCCGCGCGAGGAGGCCGTCGCGCGGAACCTCCCCCGTGCTGGCGGCGGTTGCCCTCGCCTCCGCGCTCGCACTGACCGCCACCGCATGCCAGTCGGGCGACACCGACGCGAGCGCGGACCCCTCCGCGACGGCCGCCGCCGACGGCAAGTTCAAGATCCCGGACGACATCACGGACCGGCTCAAGGAGCACGGGATCGACCTCGACAAGTGGCGGGACGGGGCCTGGAAGGACTGGGACAAGGACAAGTGGCTGCGTGAGGCGCAGGACTTCGTCAACCCGATCATCGAGGACCTGTGGAACCCCGACCGCATGCGGGACGCCGACGAGCCCGACCAGCCCGAGGTCGACGAGAACGACGTCTCCGGCGACCAGGGCGTGACCGACCCGACGCCGGAGCCGGTGCAGGCGAAGGCCGTGCCGCCGTCGTACCACGAGAACGCGCCCACCGCGGGCAAGGTCTTCTTCGACTCCCCCGAGGGCACGATGGTCTGCTCCGCGACGGTGGTGCAGGACCCGGCCAACCCCGGCAGGTCCAACATGGTGTGGACGGCGGGCCACTGCGTGCACGCGGGCAAGAAGGGCGGCTGGTACCGCAACATCGCCTTCGTGCCGTCGTACAACGACTCGGGCCTGTCGGCGAAGGAGATCGAGGGCGCCTCCGAGGAGGAGGTCGCTCCGTACGGCGTCTGGTGGGGCGACTGGGCGCAGACCTCGGACCAGTGGATCGAGCAGGGCGGTGCGACGGGCGGTGACGGCGCCTCGTACGACTTCGCGGTCATCCATGTGACGCCGGAGAAGGGCGGCGACGGCAAGTCGCTGGAGGAGACGGTCGGTTCGGCCCTGCCGGTGGACTTCGACGCGCCCGCCGTGCCGAAGATCGAGGAGATGACGGCGATCGGCTACCCGGCCGCGCCGCCGTACGACGGGCAGACGATGTACTCGTGCGTGGACGAGCCGGGCCGGCTGTCGCTCGGCGCGTCCGACCCGACGATGTACCGCATCGGGTGCAGCATGACCGCCGGCTCCTCCGGCGGAGGCTGGATCGCGGCCGGTGAGAACGGCGAGCCGGCGCTGGTCTCCAACACCTCCATCGGCCCGGTGACGACCGGCTGGCTGGCCGGGCCGCGGCTCGGCGAGGAGGCCAAGGGCGTCTACGACTCGGTCAGCGAGAAGTTCGCCGGCCGGTGACCGGACGGCCCGCCCCGGGCGGTGCCGCGCGGGGCGGGGCGGACGGCGGCACGCTCCGAGGCGGAGCTGAGCGGCGCGGACGCCTCCGAGGTCGCCCCGTACGGCAACTGGTGGGCGGACCGGGCGTCGACGTCCAGCGGCTGGATCCGGGGCGGCCCGGCGAGCGGCGGCGACGGGGCGGCGTACGACTACGCCGTGCTGCACGTACGGCCGGAGCAGGGCTCCCGGTCGCTGGAGGAGACCGTCGGCGCCGCGCTCGACGTGGACTTCTCCGGCCCGACCGCCGCCGAGGCGGGCACGACGGGCGCCTGGGGCTGCCCGGCCGCGCCGCCGTACGACGGGCTGCGGATGTTCACGTGCCTGGACGCGCCGGGCCGGTTCTCGCTCGCCCCGGACCTGCCGGACATGTACCGCATCGGCTGCACGACGACCGGCGGCTCGTCCGGCGGCGGCTGGTTCCGGGTGGTCGACGGCAGGACGGTGCTGGTGTCCGACACCTCGATCGGCCCGCTGAACCACACCTGGCGCGCGGTACCGGAACATGAGCGGGACCTACGACGGCCGCTGAGCCGCGCAGGACGAGGGCCCGCCCCCTGCCGGTGTGGCAGGGGGCGGGCCCTCGTCCGTGTCCGCGGTCCGGGTCAGCCGGCCGGGGTGGGTACGTACGGCGCGAACTCCGCCGCCAGTTCCTCGTGCACCCGCACCTTGAGCAGCGTGCCCTCCGGGGTGTGCTCCTCGGAGATCACCTCGCCCTCGTCGTGCGCGCGGGCGACCAGCTTGCCCTGGGTGTACGGCACGAGGGCCTCGATCTCCACCGACGGGCGGGGCAGCTCGCTGTCGATCAGGGCGAGCAGCTCCGGGATGCCCCGGCCGGTACGGGCCGATACGGCGATGGAGCGCTTCTCCACCCGCAGCAGCCGCTGGAGCGTCAGCGGGTCCGCCGCGTCCGCCTTGTTGATCACGACGATCTCGGGCACGCCGGTGGCGCCGACGTCCCGGATCACCTCGCGCACGGCGGCGAGCTGCTCCTCCGGGTTCGGGTGCGAGCCGTCCACCACGTGGAGGATCAGGTCGGAGTCGCCGACCTCCTCCATGGTGGAGCGGAACGCCTCGACCAGGTGGTGCGGCAGGTGCCGGACGAAGCCGACGGTGTCGGCCAGCGTGTACAGCCGGCCGCTCGGGGTCTCGGCCCGGCGCACGGTCGGGTCGAGGGTGGCGAACAGGGCGTTCTCCACCAGCACGCCCGCCCCGGTGAGGCGGTTGAGCAGCGAGGACTTGCCCGCGTTGGTGTAGCCCGCGATGGCGACGGACGGCACCTTGTGGCGCTTGCGCTCCTGGCGCTTGAGATCGCGGCCGGTCTTCATCTCCGCGATCTCCCGGCGCATCTTCGCCATCTTCTCGCGGATCCGGCGCCGGTCCGTCTCGATCTTGGTCTCACCGGGACCACGGGTGGCGAGGCCGCCGCCCTTGCCGCCGCCCATCTGCCGGGACAGCGACTGGCCCCAGCCGCGCAGCCGCGGCAGCATGTACTGCATCTGCGCGAGCGCGACTTGCGCCTTGCCCTCTCGGGACTTGGCGTGCTGGGCGAAGATGTCGAGGATCAGGGCCGTACGGTCGATGACCTTGACCTTGACGACGTCCTCGAGGTGGATGAGCTGGCCCGGGCTGAGCTCACCGTCGCAGATGACGGTGTCCGCGCCCGACTCGAGCACGATGTCGCGCAGCTCCTCGGCCTTGCCGGAGCCGATGTAGGTGGCCGCGTCCGGCTTGTCCCGGCGCTGGATCACGCCGTCGAGGACGAGGGCGCCCGCCGTCTCTGCGAGGGCGGCGAGCTCCGCGAGGGAGTTCTCGGCGTCCTGCGCGGTGCCCGAGGTCCACACCCCGACGAGCACGACCCGCTCCAGACGGAGCTGCCGGTACTCGACCTCGGTGACGTCCTCGAGCTCGGTGGAGAGGCCCGCCACGCGGCGCAGGGCCGCGCGCTCGGAGCGGTCGAACTGGTCGCCGTCCCGCTCTCCGTCGATCTCGATGCTCCAGGCGACGTCCTCTTCCATCAGGGCATCGGCCCGAAGACCCTCGGGATGGCTGTACGCGAAGCGCTTGGTGTCCTGGGAAGGGGAAGAAGAGGAGGTCATTGGGTCCTTACGTCGTTGGGTTGCCGTCTGCGGCGACGGATCCGGCCGGACGGCCTTCCGTCACTGTCCACAACGTCCGGGTACCCCGGGACATTCCCGTTTCCCCCTGTCGCGCGGACCCGACGATCGTCGCACGGCACGGCCCGTCTCGTCACCGTGTTATTCCCCGCCCGCGTCCGGCCGATGCCCGTGCGGGCCGGGCAGGTGCTCGTGCGTGCCGGAGCCGGGCGCGTCCGTCGCGGCCCGGACGGAGGACCGCCAGTCCGGGTGACCTGGCATCGGCGGGGTCTTCCCGTCGTAAAGCCAGGCGTGCAGGAAGCCGGTGAGGTCGCGGTCGGCGGTCTCGGAGGCCAGCCGGACGAAGTCGGCGGTCGAGGCGTTGCCGTCGCGGTGCCGGACGACCCAGGCGCGCTCCAGTCTGTCGAACGCCTCCGGGCCGATCTCCTGGCGCAGCGCGTACAGCACCAGCGCGGCGCCGCCGTAGACGCCCGGACGGAAGATGCCGGTCTTCCGGCCCGGCTCGGGCGGTTTCGGCGCGGCGGGCGGTCCTCCCGCGGCGCGCCAGGCGTCGGAGGACTCGTACGCGGCCCGCATCCGGGCCTCCAGGGATCTGCCGCCGCGCTCCTCGGCGTACAGCGCCTCGTACCAGGTGGCGTGCCCCTCGCTGAGCCACAGGTCGGCCCAGGTGCGGGGGGTGACGCTGTCGCCGAACCACTGGTGGGCCAGCTCGTGCACCATGATCGACTCGACGTACCAGGCGGGCAGGGCGGGGTCGGTGAACAGGTCGCGCTCGAAGAGGGAGAGCGTCTGGGTCTCCAGGGCGAAGCCGGTGGAGGCCTCGGCGAGCAGCAGGCCGTAGGTGGCGAAGGGGTAGCGGCCGACCCGCTCCTCCATCCAGGAGATCTGTCCCGGCGTTCTCGCCAGCCACGGCTCGAGGGCCGCGCGGTGCTCGGTGGGGACGACGTCCCGCAGCGGCAGGTCGTGCGGCCCGGTGCGGTGCAGCACGGTGGAGCGGCCGATGGACACCTGGGCGAGTTCGGTGGCCATGGGGCTGCGGGTCCGGTAGCTCCAGGTGGTGGTGCCGGGGGCGCGGTCGACGGCGGTGGGCAGGCCGTTGGCGACGGCGGTGTGGCCCTCCGGGACGGTGATCCGGAAGGTGAACATCGCCTTGTCCGAGGGGTGGTCGTTGCACGGGAACACCAGGTGGGCGGCGTCGGCCTGGTTGGCCAGGGCGAGTCCGTCGGCGGTGCGCACCCAGCCGCCCTCGCGGTCCCCGGGCCCGGGATCGCTGGTGTGCCGGACGGTGATGCGCACCGATTCGCCCCGGTCGAGGTCGTCGTCGGGGGTGATCACCAGGTCCTCGCCCGCGCCGGTGAAGGCGGCCGGCTCGCCGTCGACCTCGACCGAACGGACCGTGCCGTGGGCGAAGTCCAGGTTGAGCCGGTCGAGGTCGGCGGTGATCCGTGCGTCAAGGGTGGTGACGGCCTCGAGCGGCCGGTCGTTGCGGCCGGGATAGGTGAGGTCCAGGTCGTACGCCTGGACGTCGTAGCCGGGGTTGCCGAGGTACGGGAAGAGGGGGTCGCCGATGCCGAGCGGTTCGGCGGGGGCGCTCGCGGCGACCAGGCAGACGCCGATCGCGGAGACGAGCAGGGCCTGGGCGGTGCGCCGGCGGCGGTGGGCGCGAGGTGCCGGGTGCCGGGGGGCGCGCGGGGCGGGGTGGTGGGAGGTGAGCAGGGCGGGGTGGTGGGAGGTGAGGGGCATGCCTCACGGCTATCAGCGCGCGCGGGCGCGGCTGCGGCGGCGCGCTCCCGACCCACCCGATCGGGTAATCACACCGCAGGGGTCCGTGTGCCGGGTGCCGTCACCGGGGGCGGCGGAACAGGGGCGGCTCAGACGCCCGGCGCCTGCGGCTGCGCCCGGCTCACGTCGTACACGCCCGCCACGTTGCGCATGGCGCGCATCAGGGAGGGCAGCCGGGCGGCGTCGGGGAGCTGCACGGTGTAGGTGTGGCGCACCTGCTGCCGGTCCGGCGGTTCGACGGTCGCGGAGACGATCTCGGCGCCCTCCGTGGCCATCGCCTCGGTGAGGTCCGCGAGCAGATGCGGCCGGACGAACGACTCCGCCACCAGCGTGACCCGGCACTCGGCGTCCTCGCCCCAGCGCACGCCGACCTCCGTGCGGCCCGCGCTTCTCATCCGCGCCACCGCCGGGCACTCCGTCCGGTGCACGGTGACCGCTCCCCCGCGCACCGCGAAGCCGGTGACCTCGTCGGGCGGCACGGGCGTGCAGCAGCCGGCCAGCCGTACGGTCGCGCCGTCCCGGTCGACCAGCACCTGGGCGGCGGCGGGGCGCCCGGAGTCCGTGTCCTCGGCGCCGGTCGGCTGGAGGGCCCGCGGGGCGTCCGGCTCGGGCGGGCGGGCGGCCTCGATGTCGTCCGCCGGGGTCCGGGCGTCCGTCGCGGACGTGCCGTCCTCCGGTGCGGGGTGGGCGGCGAGCCACCGCTGGATGGCGATGCGGGCCGCCGGGGTGGTCGCGTGGTCCAGCCACTCCCGGGACGGCGCGGAGGCAGCGTCCTGGTCCATGAGGAGCTGGACGGTGTCCCCGTCCTTGAGGACCGTGCTCAGCGTGGCCAGCCGTCCGTTGACCCGGGCGCCGATGCAGGCGTGAGCGTCCTCGCCGTACTGCGCGTAGGCGGCGTCCACGCAGGTCGCGCCCTCGGGCAGGCCCAGGGTGCCGCCGTCGGGGCGGAAGACGGTGATCTCCTGGTCCTGGGCGAGGTCCTCGCGGAGGGTGGACCAGAAGGTGTCGGGGTCGGACGCGGCCTGCTGCCATTCGAGCAGCCGGGAGAGCCAGCCGGGGCGGGTGGGGTCGACGCGTTCACCGTCGCCGGCGGACTGCTCCTCCGGCGGGGCGGCGTAGGGGTTGCCGAGCGCGACGACGCCCGCCTCGGCGACCTTGTGCATCTGGTGGGTGCGGATGAGGACCTCGACGACCTGCCCGTCCTCGCCGGCCACCGCGGTGTGCAGCGACTGGTAGAGGTTGAACTTGGGGACGGCGATGAAGTCCTTGAACTCCGAGACCACCGGCGTCATACAGGTGTGCAGCTCGCCCAGCACGGCGTAGCAGTCGGCGTCCTCGTTCACCAGCACCAGCAGCCGGCCGAAGTCGGCGCCGCGCAGCGGGCCGCGCTTGCGGGACACGCGGTGCACGGAGACGAAGTGCCGTGGGCGGATGAGGACTTCGGCCGGGATGTCGGCCTCCCGGAGCACCTTGCGGACGTCGGCGGCGACGTCCGCGAGGGGGTCGTCCTCACGGGTGGCGTTGCGGACGATCAGCTCGCGTGTCCGCTTGTACTCCTCGGGGTGGAGGATGGCGAAGACGAGGTCCTCCAGTTCCGTCTTGAGCGCCTGGACGCCGAGCCGTTCGGCGAGCGGGATGAGCACGTCACGTGTCACCTTGGCGATGCGTTCCTGCTTGGCGGGGCGCATCACGCCGAGAGTGCGCATGTTGTGCAGCCGGTCGGCGAGTTTGATCGACATCACACGGACGTCGTTGCCGGTGGCGACCAGCATCTTGCGGAAGGTCTCGGGTTCGGCGGCGGCGCCGTAGTCGACCTTCTCCAGTTTGGTGACGCCGTCGACGAGATAGCGCACCTCCTCGCCGAACTCCTTGCCCACCTGGTCGAGCGTGACGTCGGTGTCCTCGACGGTGTCGTGCAGCAGTGAGGCGGTCAACGTCGTCGTCTCGGCGCCGAGTTCGGCGAGGATAAGGGTGACGGCGAGCGGGTGGGTGATGTACGGCTCGCCGCTCTTGCGCATCTGCCCCCGGTGCGAGGACTCCGCGAGGAGATAGGCGCGGCGCAGCGGTTCGAGGTCGGCGTCGGGGTGGTGGGCGCGGTGGGCCTCGACGACGTGGCCGATGGCGTCGGGCAGCCGGTCGCGGGCGGAGGACGACCCCATCAGGGCGGCGCGGCCCAGCCGGCGCAGATCGAGCCGGGGGCGGGACTTGCGGCGCGTCCCGGCCGGTGTGGCGTGACCCGGTGCGAGCGGGCCCGGGGTCGCAGGTTTCGCGGCCTCCGCGTTCATGAGCACCTCCGGCTGCGTGGGTCCGGCGGACGGCGCCCCAGGGCGGACATGGGCCTGGGGGACGGCGTTGATCCCCCGTCCGGGCCGGTGCTTGATGCTATCCAGCCGCACGGGGTCGGACCGGCCGCCTCCGGCCGACCGTGAAACGGATCACTCCAAAGAGCGACGGGCCGTCCACGGTCGTTTTCACGCCATCGGGTGGGCGGAGCGCCGTGATCTCGAAGTCCCGCACCCGCTCTGTCCTGCGGATCGACGGCGGGGCGGGCCTGAGGGCGGAAGATCGTACAGCGCATCGTTCAGTGGAGGGCGTTCTCCAGCCACTCGGCCTCGATCGTGCCTTCGGCGACGATGACCGCGGGACCGGTCATCTCGATCTGGCCGTCGGGCTGTTCGGTGATCACGAGGGTGCCGCCGGGGAGGTCCACGGTGTACGTCACCGGCAGGCCGGTGTCGTGCGGGTCCACACCGTCGCGGCGCGCGGCGGCCACGGCGACGGCGCACGCCCCGGTGCCGCAGGACCGGGTCTCGCCGGCCCCGCGTTCGTGCACGCGCATCGCGACGTGCCGGGGGCCCCGGTCGACGACGAACTCCACGTTCACGCCGTCCGGGTAGGCGGCGGCAGGGGCGTAGGAGGGCGCGGTGAACAGGTCGCCCGCGTCGGCCAGGTCGGCGGCGAAGGCCACGGCGTGCGGGTTGCCCATGTTGACGTTGCGCGCGGGCCAGCTGCGCGCGCCGACGCGCACGGTGACGTCGCCGTCGGGGAGGACCGCGCGGCCCATGCCGACGGTGATGTCGCCGTCCTTGGCGATGTGCACGGTCTTCACGCCGCCGCGCGTGGCGATCGCGAGGTCGCCCTCGCCGACGTGTCCGGCGTGCCGGAGGTAGCGGGCGAAGACGCGGACGCCGTTGCCGCACATCTCCGCGACGGAGCCGTCGCCGTTGCGGTAGTCCATGAACCACTCGGCCTCGTCCGCCATGGACCGCGCCTCGGGGTGGGCCGCGGACCGCACCACGTGCAGCAGCCCGTCGCCTCCGATGCCCGCGCGCCGGTCGCACAGGGCGGCGACGGCCGCCGGCGACAGGTCGACGGCGTTCTCCGGGTCCGGGACGATCACGAAGTCGTTCTCCGTGCCGTGCCCCTTGAGGAAGGCGATCCGCGTGCTCATTCTTCGATCCTACGGGGTGCGGCGGAGGCGGGGCCTCGGCCTGTGGACAACAGGATCGGGGGACGGGGACGGCGTCGCGGGACCGCACGGTCGGCACAGGCGGGCCCGGGGCGGCGGGAGCGGGCGGGGCACGAGGCACGGGGAGGCCGGCACGGGCGGCACGAGCGGGCCACGGGAACGGACGGGCCGGTGAAGACGGGCCGCGGGACCGCGGGGGTCAGCGCAGGCGGGCCACGCGCCACACGGCGAGGGTGACCACCGCCACGACCATCACGGCGTAGGCGGCCACGACCCGCCAGTCGGACTTGCGGTCCGAGCCGCAGGCGGACAGGCCCGGCCAGGTGTGGCCGACCTTGCGGGCGGCCATCATGCCCCAGCCGGCCGCGCAGGAGCAGATCAGCAGGCCCAGCATGGCGATCACCGCGCCGCTGTCGCCGAAGTCGAAGGCCAGCGGGAAGGCGAACATCAGCGAGCCGAGCGCGCCGAGCCCGACGATCGGGGCGAGCTGCCAGACGCGCAGCCGGCGCTGCGGGCGCAGCTCGACCTCGACCTCGTCCCCGCCGGTGAACATCTCCTCCGGCTCGGGACCGTCGTCGGTCACACCGCCCTGCGTCTCCTCGGGCCCGTCGGGGCTGAGACGGTCGGTCTCCGGCTCCGTGGCATCCCGCTCGGTGGTGAGGTTCTGCTCGGTGCTGTGTGCGGTGTCGCGAGGGCCGGCCTCCATCGCCACGCGCCCTCCCAACTTAGGACTTCACTGGTCGATCGAAGCTTGATGATGGCACGGCGTCACAGGCCCGGATGACGGCCTGGGCGTCCCGATGCCAGGACGTGATCAGGCTGTAACCGGTCGTTCGACCAACGACATCGCGAGCCGCGGAAGTTCCCCGAGGTCCGCCGCGGCCCCACTCAACCAGTGCACCCGCGGATCGCGCCTGAACCATGAATCCTGACGGCGCGCGAAGCGCTTGGTGGCACGGACGGTCTCGGCGCGTGCCTCCTCCAGGGTGCACTCGCCGGCAAATGCGGCGAGCACCTGCTGGTAGCCGAGGGCGCGTGACGCCGTACGCCCCTCGCGCAACCCCTGCGCCTCGAGTGCGCGCACTTCTTCGACGAGCCCGGCCTCCCACATCCGGTCGACCCTGCGGGCGATGCGCTCGTCGAGTTCGGGGCGGGCCACGTCGACGCCGATCTGGAGCGTGTCGTAGACCGAGTCGTGGCCGGGGAGGTTGGCGGTGAAGGGCCGTCCCGTGATCTCGATGACCTCGAGCGCGCGGACGATGCGGCGGCCGTTGCCCGGCAGGATCGCCCGGGCGGCCTCCGGGTCGGCCGCAGCGAGCCGGGCGTGCAGCGCCCCGGGGCCGCGCAGGGCCAGCTCCTCCTCCAGACGCGCCCGGACACCGGGGTCGGTGCCGGGGAACTCCAGGTTGTCGACGGCCCCGCGGACGTACAGGCCGGAGCCGCCGACCAGGATCGGCCAGCGCCCGGCGGCGAGCAGCGCGTCGATCCGCTCCCGGGCCATCCGCTGGTACTCGGCGACGGAGGCGGTCTCGGTGACGTCCCAGACGTCGAGGAGGTGGTGCGGGACGCCGCCGCGCTCCTCGGGCGTCAGCTTGGCGGTGCCGATGTCCATCCCCCGGTAGAGCTGCATGGAGTCGGCGTTGACGACCTCGCCGCCGAGCCGCTGGGCCAGGAAGACGCCCAGATCGGACTTTCCGGCCGCCGTGGGTCCGACGACGGCGATGACGCGGGGGGCAAGGGGTGCGCTGCTCACCGATCCAGTCTCCCAAACCTCCGGGACCGCTCTCGATCGGGTTACGTGACGTGGGGTCCGCCGGGTCGTTGCCCGTTCGAGGTTCCTGCCGCCGGACCGCGGTGGCGCTCGCCCGGCTCACACGGATGGACACACCGGGCTACGCGGAATTTCGCCCGCACGAGTAACGTATGGAGTGGATATGGGCGTTTTTGCACGACTTTTTCGGAGGTCGAAGACCACGGGAGAGACAGCGGCGGCCGAGGCCCGGACCGACGGGGAGAAGGCCGGGACCGGCACGGACGACACGGCGGCGACGGCGCAGCCCGAGGCCGCGGCCGACGGCGCACCGGAGACCTCCGGGGCCGCGGTGACGGAGTCCTCCCCCGAGTCGTCCCCGGACTCCTCCCCGGCGAAGGAGTCCGGCGAGGGCGCCGTCACGGAGAGCGTCGAGATCCCGAAGCAGCAGTCCGGCAAGGCCGCCGACAGCGAAGCCGGCGAGGGCGCCCGCACGTAGCGTGCCGCGAGGGAAGGTACATCATGGGTCTCCTGGACAATCTGAAGGCCAAGATCGGTCCCGCCAAGGACAAGGTCTCCGGCCTCGCGCAGCAGCACGAGGACAAGATCCAGCACGGCCTGGACAAGGCGGCACAGACCGTCGACCGGCGGACCAAGGGCAAGTACAGCGACCGGATCCAGTCGGGCACGGGCAGGGCCAAGGAGGCCGTGGACCGCTTCACGCACAAGAACGACCCCGGTCCGGAGGCGGGCGGCGGCACGCCTCCGCCGGCCGGACCGCCGCCCGCCTCCTGAGCGGCACGAACGGCGGACGGCCGGGGCGAGCCGCCCCGGCCGTCCGCCGTTCCGCGTGCGGGTCTACGACCAGGTGGCGACCAGGTAGCCCACGCCGTACGGGGCGTCCTCGTGGAGCAGCGCGCCCGACAGCCCGGCGGTGCCGTCGGCCGCCCCGGCCAGCACCTGCCAGGGCGCACGGCCGGACACCTTCAGCTCGCGCGCCAGCCCGGTGTCCAGCGCGCGCAGGGCTGCCGCGTCGGCCGAGCCGAGCGCGCGGGCGATCTCCGCGTCGAAGGGCTCCGCACGCTCGTCCAGGTAGCCGGGCGCCTTCACGGTGCGGCAGGCGCTGGCGTCGCCCATCACGAGCATGGCCACCCGCTCCGCCCGGCCGGCCAGCCGCCGCCCTTCCTCGACACACGCGTCGGGCGTGAGGGACTCCCCCACGCCCCGCCCTTCGACGGGGGCGCCGGCCCACCCGGTCCGCCCCAGCAGCCAGGCGCCCACGGCGAGCCCGTACGGCAGTTCCCCGCCGGCCGCGCCGTCGCCCTCCCCCAGCCGCACGTCCAGACGGACACCGAAGCGGCGGAAGGAGCCGGGGGCGCCCGCCGGATAAGCGCGTGTCCCGGTGCCGTCGTCCGGGCCCACGACCACGAGGAGGTCGGGGCGGGCCGCGGCGAGCACGCCGAGCGCGTCCGTGCAGGCGGCGCGCGCGGCGTCCAGCTCCTGGGCGGCGCCGGCGGCGACCTCCGGCACGAGCAGCGGCGGGCAGGGGCAGACTGCGGCGGCGACAAGCATGATCAGCAGCCTACTGCGGCCGTCCGGACCCGCCCCGCCGGGCGGTACCGCGGAGGGCGGGCCTCCACGGCGCGCGGACGGGTTCAGTCGACGGCGCAGCCGCCGCTGACCGCCGGCAGCGGCTCGGGCACGCCCACCTTGGGCAGGCCGAGCAGCACGCCCGCGGGCTTGGCCGCCTTCTCCGTCCTGCGCTTCTCCCAGGCGTCGCCCGCGCGGGTGCGGCGCACGTCGAGGACGGGACCCTCGGCGAGGAGGTGGTGCGGTGCCGCGTAGGTGACCTCGACGGTGACCACGTCGCCGGGGCGGACCTCCTGGTCGGGCTTGGTGAAGTGCACCAGGCGGTTGTCGGGGGCGCGGCCGGAGAGGCGGTGGGTGGTGTCGTCCTTACGGCCCTCGCCCTCGGCGACCATCAGCTCCAGGGTGCGGCCGACCTGCTTCTTGTTCTCCTCCCAGGAGATCTCCTCCTGGAGGGCGACGAGACGCTCGTAGCGCTCCTGGACGACCTGCTTGGGGATCTGCCCGTCCATCTCGGCGGCCGGGGTGCCGGGCCGCTTGGAGTACTGGAAGGTGAACGCCTGGGCGAAGCGGGCCTCGCGGACGACGTGCAGGGTCTGCTGGAAGTCCTCCTCGGTCTCGCCGGGGAAGCCCACGATGATGTCGGTGCTGATCGCCGCGTGCGGGATGGCGGCGCGGACCTTCTCGATGATCCCGAGGAAGCGCTCCTGCCGGTAGGAGCGGCGCATCGCCTTGAGGACGGGGTCGGAGCCGGACTGCAGCGGCATGTGGAGCTGCGGCATCACGTTGGGCGTCTCGGCCATGGCGGCGATGACGTCGTCGGTGAAGTCGCGGGGGTGCGGGGAGGTGAAGCGGACCCGCTCCAGGCCGTCGATCCTCCCGCAGGCGCGCAGCAGCTTGCTGAACGCCTCGCGGTCGCCGATGTCGGAGCCGTAGGCGTTGACGTTCTGGCCGAGCAGGGTGACCTCCGAGACGCCCTCGGCGACCAGGGCCTCGATCTCCGCGAGGATGTCGCCGGGGCGGCGGTCCTTCTCCTTGCCGCGCAGGGCGGGGACGATGCAGAAGGTGCAGGTGTTGTTGCAGCCGACGGAGATCGACACCCAGGCGGCGTAGGCGCTCTCACGCCGGGTGGGCAGCGTGGAGGGGAACGCCTCCAGCGACTCGGCGATCTCGACCTGCGCCTCCTCCTGGACGCGGGCGCGCTCCAGCAGCACCGGCAGCTTGCCGATGTTGTGCGTGCCGAAGACGACGTCCACCCAGGGGGCGCGCTTGACGATGGTGTCCCGGTCCTTCTGCGCGAGGCAGCCGCCGACCGCGATCTGCATGCCGGGGCGGCTCGCCTTCTTCGGCGCGAGGTGGCCCAGGTTGCCGTACAGCTTGTTGTCGGCGTTCTCGCGCACGGCGCAGGTGTTGAACACGACGACGTCGGCGTCGCCGTCGGAGCCCTCGGAGGCGCGGACGTACCCGGCGTCCTCCAGCAGCCCGGCGAGGCGCTCGGAGTCGTGGACGTTCATCTGACACCCGTAGGTGCGAATCTCGTAGGTCCTGGTCGAGAGAACGTCCACGGCGGGGCTCCGGTCACTGCTGCTGGTCATGGCAACAAGGGTAGGCGTTTCCCGGAGCGGCTCCGCCCCGCGTTCCCCCTCGGCCGCGTACCGCCAGGCGGCTCAGCCGCGTACGGCCAGGTGACAGGTGGAAACCCAGAGGGCCGCCGCGCACGCCAGGCCGACCACGAGCTGGACGGTCCCGGCCGGCGGGCCGGCCAGGGCCGGCACGGCGCCGACGGCCGCCACCGCCGTCGTCAGCGCGCCCGTCCACCGGTACTGCCACTGGTCGTACAGCCGGGCGAGCGGGAAGAAGTGCAGCCCCACGACGAGCGCGATGCCGGCCGGGACGAAGGCCGGGCGTCCGGAGGCGTGGGCCGCGGCGACGGCGACGACGGCCAGCGGCTCGCTCCACGGTGGGGCGGTAACGGCCGGCTCGGACATCACCGGGCGGTCCTGTGAGTTCCGCCCTGGTCAGCGGGCCACCGGGCTGGCAGGATCGCGGCCATGTCCCACGTGCTGTCCCCCATCGGCAGGCGGCGGGCCCTGCGGGGCACGGCCGCCGGCCTGGTGGTGCTCGGGCTGCTGCTGTGGTGGCTGGCGCCCTGGCGTGAGGAGCCGCCCGGCGGGACGATCACGATGAGCACGGGCACCCGCGCCGGCGTCTACCAGAAGTACGGCGAGCTGCTGCGCACCGCGCTCGGCAAGGACATGCCCGGTCTGACGGTGCGGCTGGAGACCAGCGACGGCTCCTGGGAGAACGTCCGCCGGGTCGCCACCGGGCAGGCCGACTTCGCCTTCGCGGCGGCCGACGCCGTGGAGACGTACCGGCAGGAGGACCGCACCGGCGCCGGCCGGCTGCGTGGGGTGGCGCGCCTGTACGACGACTACGTGCAGCTCGCCGTCGCGCCCGGCTCGGGCATCCGTACCCTCGCCGACCTGCGGGGCAAGCGGGTCGCCATAGGGCCGCCGAAGTCCGGGGTGCGGCTCATCGCCAACCGGCTGCTGCGGACGGCCGGCATCGACCCGGAGCGGGACATCGTGCCGTCCGCGGACGGCATCGACACCGGCCCCGGGCGCCTGGGGCACGGCCTGGACGCCTTCTTCTGGTCGGGCGGGCTGCCCACGGACGGTCTGAAGACGTATGCCGAGGAGTCCGCGCTGCGGTTCGTGCCGATCGACGCCTCCCTCGTCGCGAAGCTGCACGACCAGGGCGGCGCCACCCGCCACTACCGCGCGACCAACATGCCGGAGTCGGCCTACCCGGGCAGTCAGCTCGGCTCGGCCGTGCCGACCATGGCGGTCTCCAACCTGCTGATCACCCACGCGGACGCGGACCCCCGGCTCACCGAGTGGCTGACCCGGATCGTGCTGAAGAGCCGCGACGGCATAGGCGCCCACGTGCACTCCGCGCAGCTCGTCGACGTGCGCACCGCCATCTACACCGATCCGCTGCGGCTGCACGAGGGCGCCCGCCGGTACTACCGGTCCGTCAAGCCCTGACCGGCCGCCTCCCCCGCGGGGGCGTTGCGCGGCACGGTCACGGTCACCCGCAGTCCGTGCGGCTCGTGCGGCTCGTAGGAGAGGGAGCCGCCGCCCGCTGCGAGCAGGGCCCGGGAGATGGACAGGCCGAGGCCCGAGCCCTTGACGTTCTGGTGCCGCCCGCTGCGCCAGAAGCGGTCGCCGATGCGGGTCAGCTCCTCGTCGGTCAGTCCGGGGCCGTTGTCGGCGACGACGATGGTCGCCGTGTCGCCGTCGGGGGCGACGGTCACCTCGACCGTCTCGCCCGCCGGGGTGAACTTCACGGCGTTGTCGATGACCGCGTCCAGCGCGCTGGACAGCGCCACCGGGTCCGCCCACGCGGTGGTCGGCGGACAGACGCCGGTCAGCGTCACGTCCTTGGCGTCGGCGGACGGCGACCAGGCGGCGACCCGCTCGGCGGCCACGGCGCCGATGTCGACGATCTGCAGGGCGGGCTCGCTGTGCTCGGCGAGGGCCAGGTCGAGCAGGTCGTCCAGGACCTGCGCCAGCCGTCTGCCCTCGGCCTGCACGGAGGCGATCTCCTCGTTGTCCTCGGGCAGTTCCAGGGCGAGCAGTTCGATGCGCAGCAGCAACGCGGACAGCGGGTTGCGCAACTGGTGGGAGGCGTCGGCGACGAAGGCGCGCTGCTGTTCCAGCACGTTCTCGACGTTGTCCGCCATCTCGTTGAAGGAACGCGCGAGCCGGCGCAGCTCGGGGGGTCCGCCGGCCACCGCGACGCGGGACTTCAGGCGGCCGGTGGCGATGTCGTGGGTGGTGGCGTCGAGGACGCGCACCGGCCGCAGCACCCAGCCGGTGAGCCGGAGCGCCGCGCCGACGGCCAGCAGCATCGCGGCCGCCTCCCCCGCGGCGATGACCAGCCAGCCCTGGAGGATGCGGGACCGCATCTGCCCGGTGGGCGAGTCGGTGACCACGACCGCGACGACGTCGCCGTCCCGGATGACCGGCGAGGCGACCACCAGACTGCGCCGCTGCCAGGGCCACACCTGCTCGGGGTCGTGGCTGCGGCGGCTGAGCAGCGCCTCCTTGAAGGCGTCCCGGACCTCGCCGGTGCGGGGCAGGAAGAAGTCCTCCGGGGCGTGCGCCATGGGGGCGTCGTTGCGGTAGAAGACGCCGGCGCGGATGCCGTAGACCTTGTGGTAGCTGCGCAGTTCGCTGCTGAGGGTCTCGCGGCGCTCGTTGACGTCGCCGCCGGAGGTGTCGGCGGGCTCGGTGACGAACTGGGCGAGGGCCGCGAAGCGGGCGGTGTCGTCGATCCGGTCGACGACGACCTTCTGCTGCTGGGCGCCGGCGAGGCTCACCGCGAGCGGCACGCCGAGGGCGAGCAGGACGGCCGCCATCAGGACGATGAGCAGCGGCAGCAGACGTGTGCGCACCCGGCCCCGCTACGCCGTGGGCGCGACGAGCCGGTAGCCGACGCCGCGCACGGTCTCGATCAGGGCGGGCATGCGGAGCTTGGAGCGCAGGGAGGCCACGTGCACCTCCAGGGTGCGGCCGGTCCCCTCCCAGCTGGTGCGCCACACCTCGCTGATGATCTGCTCCCGGCGGAAGACCACCCCCGGACGCTGGGCCAGCAGCGCGAGCAGATCGAACTCCTTCCGGGTGAGCTGGACGGGCGTGCCGTTGACGCTGACCTGCCGGGTGGGCAGCTCGATGCGCACCGGGCCGAGGAGCAGCTCGGTCTCGGTCGAGCCGGTGGGCTCCTCGTGGACGGTGCGGCGGCTGACGGCGTGGATCCGGGCGAGCAGCTCCCCGGTGTCGTACGGCTTCACCACGTAGTCGTCGGCGCCGAGGTTGAGGCCGTGGATGCGGGAGCGCACGTCGGAGCGCGCGGTGACCATGATCACGGGGGTGCCGGTGCGCTTGCGTATCTTGCCGCACACCTCGTATCCGTCCTGGTCGGGCAGGCCCAGGTCGAGCAGGACGACGCCGAAGCCGTCGCTCTCGGGGACGAGAGCCTGCAGGGCCTCCTCGCCGCTGCGCGCGTGGGTGACGTCGAAGCCGTGGCGGGCCAGGACGGCCGACAGGGCCGCGGCGACGTGGTTGTCGTCCTCGACGAGCAGCAGTCTCACCAGGGCCTCCTTCAATTCATCGGCCGTACGTCCGCGGGTGTTTCCCTGCACGTGCGCACGCGGGGTGCACCTTGCAGTCACGCCGATGAGGGACGACCACGTCAAGAGGGTTCCGGTTGCGCTTCGGTACCGTTGTGCGGCCGGGACGCGCCCCTGCTCACAAGTGCTACGACAGGTGTCCGATTGCTATCGGATCGTGATGCTCAGATTCCCCTCAGATGTAATGACGCAGGTCTGAAGGGTTACTACTGTCCTCCGAAACCCGAGGAGGACGGAGCCCGAAAGCGATGACCGAAGTATCGGTGGCCAAGGAAGATGTGGCCGCGACCGGCGATCTGGTCGTCCTGAAGAGCGTCAACAAGCACTTCGGCGCGTTGCACGTTCTCCAGGACATCGACCTCACGGTCGCCCGTGGCGAAGTCGTCGTGGTCATCGGACCCTCCGGGTCCGGGAAGTCCACCCTGTGCCGCACCATCAACCGTCTGGAGACGATCGACTCCGGCTCGATCACGATCGACGGCAAGCCCCTGCCCGACGAGGGCAAGGCGCTGGCGCGGCTCCGTGCCGATGTGGGGATGGTCTTCCAGTCCTTCAATCTCTTCGCGCACAAGACCGTGCTCGAGAACGTGACGCTCGGCCAGGTCAAGGTCCGGAAGAAGGACAAGAAGGAGGCCGAGGAGCGGGCGCGTGCCCTCCTCGACCGGGTCGGCGTGGGCGCGCAGGCCGAGAAGTACCCCGCACAGCTCTCCGGTGGTCAGCAGCAGCGCGTCGCCATCGCGCGGGCCCTGGCGATGGAACCCAAGGTCATGCTCTTCGACGAGCCGACGTCGGCTCTCGACCCCGAGATGATCAACGAGGTTCTCGAGGTCATGCAGCAGCTCGCCCGTGACGGCATGACCATGATCGTCGTCACCCACGAGATGGGCTTCGCGCGTTCGGCCGCGAACCGTGTGGTGTTCATGGCGGACGGCCGCATCGTCGAGCAGGCGACGCCGGACCAGTTCTTCAGCAACCCGCGCAGCGACCGTGCCAAGGACTTCCTGTCGAAGATCCTGCACCACTGAGGCACACCGCCGCGTCCCTGCCGACCTGCGTCACCGGACATTGACCGGGCCGCATCACTTCACCAGTCAAAGGATGTGCACCATGAAGCTCCGCAAGGTCACCGCCGCCTCGGCCACCGTGTTCGCCCTCGCCCTGACCGCCACCGCGTGCGGCGGCGGCGACGGGGACGGCGGGTCGTCGTCCTCGGACGGCGGCAAGGACAAGATCACGATCGGCATCAAGTTCGACCAGCCGGGCCTCGGCCAGAAGACCCCGCAGGGCTACGAGGGCTTCGACGTGGACGTCGCCACCTACGTCGCCGAGAAGCTCGGTTACGAGGAGGACCAGATCGAGTGGAAGGAGTCGAAGAGCGCCGACCGCGAGACCATGCTGCAGCGTGGCGACGTCGACTTCATCGCCGCCACCTACTCGATCACCCCTGAGCGCCAGGAGAAGGTCGACTTCGCCGGTCCGTACCTGCTCGCCCACCAGGACGTGCTGCTCCGCGCCGACGACGACAAGATCAAGTCGCCCGAGGACCTGAACAACGCCAAGCTCTGCTCCGTCACCGGCTCCACCTCGGCGCAGAACATCAAGGAGAAGCTGGCGCCCAAGGCCCAGCTCCAGCCGTACCCGACCTACTCGGCGTGCCTGCCCGGTCTGCAGAACGGCGCCGTGGACGCGCTGACCACGGACGACTCGATCCTCGCCGGCTACGCCGCCCAGGACCAGTTCAAGGGCAAGTTCAAGCTCGGCGGCTTCAAGCTGACGAACGAGAACTACGGCATCGGCGTCAAGAAGGGCAGCGACCTCAAGGACAAGATCAACAAGGCCCTTGAGGAGATGGTCTCCGACGGTAGCTGGGAGACGGCCGTGAAGGAGAACTTCGGCCCGGCCAACTACAAGTACGAGCCCGCGCCGAAGATCGGCGACATCAAGAGCTGAGGCAGCGCCTGACGGAGTGCGCCGCCCCCGATGCGGGGCGGCGCACCGGGGCATGCATCCCTACACGCGGAAGCGCGGGAGATCGTGTTCGACTTTCTTGAAGATTACGACCTGCTGGGGGCCTTCTGGACGACGGTGCAGCTCGCTGTGCTCTCCGCCGTCGGCTCCCTGATCTGGGGCACCCTGCTGGCCGCCATGCGCGTCGGCCCGGTGCCGCTGATGCGCGGCTTCGGGACCGCGTACGTGAACATCGTGCGGAACATCCCGCTGACGGTCATCATCCTGTTCACGTCGCTCGGCCTGAACCAGACCCTGGGCGCCACGCTCGGCGCGGACGACTTCGAAACGATCAACTTCCGGCTCGCCGTCCTCGGTCTGATCCTGTACACCTCGGCCTTCGTGTGCGAGGCGCTGCGCTCCGGCATCAACACCGTGCCGGTCGGCCAGGCCGAGGCCGCCCGCGCGCTCGGCCTCAGCTTCAACCAGGTGCTGGGTCTCGTGGTGCTGCCCCAGGCGTTCCGTTCGTCCGTCGGGCCGCTGGCGAACGTCCTCATCGCGCTCATCAAGAACACCACGGTGGCCGCCGCCATCGGCGTCGCCGAGGCGGCGCTGCTGATGAAGGAGATGATCGAGAACGAGGCGCAGCTGCTGCTGATCTCCGCGGTCATCGCGTTCGGTTTCGTGGTTCTGACGCTGCCGACCGGCCTGTTCCTCGGCTGGGTGGGCAAGAAGGTGGCGGTGAAGCGATGAGCTCCGTTCTCTACGACGCCCAGGGCCCCCGCGCCAAGCGGCGGAACATCATCTTCACGGCGGTGTTCCTGGTCGCTCTCGCCGCCCTCCTCTGGTGGGTGTTCAGCACCCTCAACGACAAGGGCCAGCTCGAGTGGGCCCTGTGGAAGCCGTTCTTCACCGGCACCGAGGCCTGGACCACGTACATCTGGCCGGGTCTGCAGAACACGCTGAAGGCCGCCGTCCTCGCGGTGGTCATCGCACTGCCGCTCGGCGCGGTCCTCGGCATCGCCCGCCTGTCCGACCACGCCTGGGTCCGGATCCCCGCCGGTGTCGTGGTGGAGTTCTTCCGCGCCATCCCCGTGCTGGTCCTGATGATCTTCGGCCTGGCGCTGTTCGCCGAGTACACCAACGTCAGTTCCGACGACCGTCCGCTGTACGCGGTTGTCACGGGTCTGGTCCTCTACAACGCCTCCGTCCTCGCGGAGATCGTGCGCGCCGGCATCCTGTCCCTGCCCAAGGGCCAGTCCGAGGCCGCGATGGCGATCGGCCTGCGCAAGAACCAGCTCATGCGGCTGGTCCTGCTGCCGCAGGCGGTCACCGCGATGCTCCCGGCCATCGTCAGCCAGCTCGTCGTCATCGTGAAGGACACCGCCCTGGGCGGCGCCGTCCTCACCTTCCCCGAGCTCCTCGCCTCGGCCAACACGATGAGCGGCTACTACGGCGCCAACGTGATCGCCAGCTTCACCGTGGTCGCCGTGCTCTTCATCGCGCTCAACTTCGCCCTGACCTCCTTCGCCTCCTGGCTCGAGGCACGGCTGCGACGCAGCAAGCGCGGTACGGGTGCGGTGCTCGGCGTCGACGACGTGGACGACATCAACGCGGCCGAGGTCGGCGGTCCGCACAAGACCGACGGCGTCTGACGCGCGTCCGCCCGTGACACGACTGTGGCCCGCCGGGAACGGCGGGCCACAGTCGTGCCGGTGACCGGCCGTCATCACCGTGACGGGTGAGCGGTGCGCCCCGGACCCACGTGAGGAACTGTCATGTGCCGGGACCGCTTCCGCAGCGGCTCATGATCGCCACTGCCCTTCGGTCACTTGACGCAAGCACCGGCAATGGGTTGCATACGTTCTGTGATCGTGCACCCTGCTCCATCTCCCTGTTCCCCCACGTCCTCCCCGACGTCATTCCGAGCAGGGGGCGCCGCGCCGTGGACCCGGTGATCGTCGTCGGAGCGGGGCCCGTCGGGCTCACGCTGGCGCTGGCGCTGGCGCGTCAGGACGTGCCGTGCGTGGTCCTCGACGAGGGGCCGGGCAAGGACGAACCCCGTCCCGCCCGCACCGTCGTGCTGCGTGAGGACACCGCCGCGCTGATGGAGCGGCTGACCGGCCTGTCCCTCGGCCACGCGGGCTTCCGTTGGGCCGGATGGCGGTCGATGCGGCGCAAGCAGGTGACGGGCGAGGTCGCCTTCCAGGACGCTGAGGCCGCTCCCCTGCACATCGCCCAGCACGTCCTGACCGGCGCGCTGCGCGCGGTGCTGGAGAACGAACGGCTCGTCGAGATCGTCGCCGACAGCCGGCTGGACACCATAGAGCAGGAACGCTCCGGCGTCACCGCCCGCACCCGGGGCTCCTCCGGCACCTGGTGGCGCGGCAGTTACCTGGTCGGCTGCGACGGCCCGCGCTCCACCGTGCGCAAACTCCAGGACATCCGCTTCCCCGGCCGCACCGCGGTCGAACGTCACGCCGTCGCCGCCCTGCGCACCGAACTCCCCTGGCAGGACGAGGCGCTGCTGCACCGCTCGCCGCCGTGGCGCACGTCCGGCCCCTTCGCCGGCGAGATCACCGCACGCCCGTTGCCGGACGGGGTGTGGCGGCTGGACTGGCTGCTGCCGCCCGGCAAGGACCTGGTCACCCCCGAGATGCTGCTCACCCGCATCCGGGAGACCCTGGCCGGCTGGAACGGCGGCTCGGTGCCGCCGTACGAACTGCTCGACACCGGGGTGCACACCGTCCACCACCGGCTGGCCCGGCGCTGGCGGGCCGACCGCGTCTTCCTCGCCGGGGACGCGGCGCACCTGCTCGGCGCGCTGGGCACGCACGGGCTGGACGAAGGGCTGCGCGACGCCGACAACCTCGCCTGGAAACTGGCCCTGGCCTGGCACCACGGCCCGCACGACGCGCTGCTCGACAGCTATCAGACCGAGCGTCGCGCCATCGTCGCCTCCCGGCTGCGCGCCGCCGACCAGGCACTGCCGCTGCTGCGCGGCGGCGGAGGGCTGCGCGCCTACGTCCCCGGCTCCTCGCGCGGCCTCGACACGCTCCTGATGGACGGTCACCTCGGGCGGGGCGCGCTGGGCGCGCCCGGCACGTACGCCGACTCGCCGCTCGCGCCCGGCCCTCTGGAGGGCGAGGCGCCGGTCGGCACGGCGCCGGGGGCGGCGGTCACGGACGTGGTCGTCACCGCCGAGGACGGCACCTTCGTCCGGCTACGGGACCGGCTCGGGCGGAGTGCCCTGCTGGTGGTGCTGGTCGCGCCGGGCACCGGGGTGTGGGAACGCCGGCACTGGGTGTCCGCCGGGATCATGCCGCGGCTGGCGGCCGCCGTCTCCGCGCTGCCGCACCGCGCGGAACTGCTGGTCACCGAGAGCTATCCGGGCGCGGCGGCCCACACGGTCCTGCTCGTCCGCCCCGACGGACACCTCGTCACGGCGCTGAGCGGGGTCCGCCCGGCGGACATGTACGCGGCGGCGGAGGCGGCCCTCGGCGGACCGGCGGTCTCGGCGGAGTCGAGGGACGCGGGAGACCCGGGCGATGCGGGGGCGAAGGCCAGGGAGGACGCGAGGGCGGGGTCTCGGTGAGGTGGGGCGCCTGCTGGGGGCGGGCCTTGGTCTGGGCGTGAGCGCCCCGGCGCGTTGGGGTGCGCTGAGGGCGGGGGCGCCTGGAGCGAGGGTGCGCTGGGCGTGGTGCGGCTGAACACGGTGCCGTTGAGCGGCGGCTTCCAGGCCTGGCGGGCGTCCGCACCACTGGTGACACCGGCAGCCGCGCAGGCGGAGCACCCGTCTCCGGCTGCCCGCTCAGTACCCCTCGTCACCGAGGAACTCGGTGGCCTCGCCCTCCTCCTCCAGCGCCTGGCGGACCACGCGCAGGGCGAGGCCCTCCGGATAGCCCTTGCGGGCGAGCATGCCGGCGAGGCGGCGTATCCGCTTGTCGCGGTCGAGTCCGCGGGTGGCGCGCAGCTTGCGCGCGACCAGTTCGCGGGCGGTCTCCTCCTCCTGCTCGGAGTCGAGCCGGGAGACGGCCTCGTCGACCAGCGCGGGGTCCACGCCCTTGGTGCGCAGCTCACGCGCGAGGGCGCGCCGGGCCAGCCCGCGGCCGTGGTGCCGGGACTCCACCCAGGCGTCCGCGAAGGCGCTGTCGTTGATCAGTCCGACCTCCTCGAACCGGGACAGCACCTCCTCGGCGGCCTCGTCGGGGATCTCCCGCTTGCGGAGGGCGTCGGCGAGCTGCTTGCGGGTGCGCGGGGTCCCGGTGAGCAGCCGCAGGCAGATCGCCCGCGCCCGCTCCACCGGGTCCCCCGGAGGTTCCTCCCGCTCTGCCCTCACCGATGCGGAGGCGCCTCCGTCCGCCGCGGCCGCCTCGCCGAAGGAGCGGCGCCGGCGTCCGCGTGCACCGTGCGGCCCGCCGTCACGCGAGCCACCCGTCCGTGCCGTACGACCGCCGCCACCGTCCGCGTCCGGGTGGCCGGGGTCCGCGCCGTCGCCGTACGCCGTGTCACCGCCGACGGCCGGGTCCTCGCCGCCCACGGTGTCCCTCCCCCGTGGGACACCGGGAGCGTCGTACTCGTACTCGGCCCAGTCGGTTCGCCGGGTCACGGGTCAGCTCTTGGCCGCCGGGGCCTTGGACTTGGAGCCCTTGGCCGCCGGGGCCGGTACCGCCGCGGGCTCGGCCGGAGCGGCGCCCGCGGCGTCCGCGCCCGCCTCGGCGGGGGTCTCCTCGGGCCGGACGCCCACGCCCAGCTTCTCCTTGATCTTCTTCTCGATCTCGTTGGCGAGGTCGGGGTTGTCCTTCAGGAAGTTGCGGGCGTTCTCCTTGCCCTGGCCGAGCTGGTCGCCCTCGTAGGTGTACCAGGCGCCGGCCTTGCGGACGAAGCCGTGCTCCACGCCCATGTCGATCAGACCGCCCTCGCGGCTGATGCCCTGGCCGTAGAGGATGTCGAACTCGGCCTGCTTGAAGGGCGGCGCGACCTTGTTCTTGACGACCTTGCAGCGGGTGCGGTTGCCGACCGCCTCGGTGCCGTCCTTGAGGGTCTCGATGCGGCGGATGTCGATACGCACGGAGGCGTAGAACTTCAGCGCGCGGCCACCGGTCGTGGTCTCCGGGGAGCCGAACATCACTCCGATCTTCTCGCGGAGCTGGTTGATGAAGATCGCGGTGGTCTTGGACTGGTTGAGCGCGCTGGTGATCTTCCGCAGGGCCTGGCTCATCAGACGGGCCTGCAGACCCACGTGGCTGTCGCCCATCTCGCCCTCGATCTCCGCGCGGGGGACGAGCGCCGCGACGGAGTCGATGACGATGAGGTCGAGGGCTCCGGAGCGGACCAGCATGTCCACGATCTCCAGGGCCTGCTCGCCGTTGTCCGGCTGGGACAGGATGAGGTTGTCGATGTCGACGCCGAGCTTCTTCGCGTACTCGGGGTCGAGGGCGTGCTCCGCGTCCACGAACGCGACCTGGCCGCCGGCCTTCTGCGCGTTCGCCACCGCGTGCAGGGTCAGGGTCGTCTTGCCGGAGGACTCCGGTCCGTAGATCTCCACCACGCGGCCGCGCGGCAGACCGCCGACGCCGAGGGCCACGTCGAGCGCGGTCGATCCGGTCGGGATGACCTCGATGGGCTCCTTCGACCGCTCGCCCATGCGCATGACCGCGCCCTTGCCGAATTGCCGTTCAATCTGTGCGAGCGCGGCGTCGAGCGCCTTCTCGCGGTCGGTTCCTGCCATGGGTTCCACCCGATTTGCTTGAGTCGATCGCTTCACGTCAAAGACGCTAACGCCTGCCACTGACAACGCGCCCCGACGCACGTCCGGCCTGTGGATAACCCGGGCCCATATCCGCCCCGACGGGGACAGAACGCCCGGAGTTGAGCCTCACCGGCTCCTTCATAAGAATAGATGTTCGATTTTTGTGTCAAGCCGAACCACCGGACCCCCGAGCCCCCGGACCCCCTCGTCGCCGGGGCCCGCCCCGCGGTGCCGGAAGCCCCGGGCCCTCACGCCCCGGCCGTCCCGCCGTCCCCCCTGCCGGTCGTGCCGGAGCCGGGCGCGCCCGCACCGGCCGTCCCGGCACCGCTCGGCCCGGCACCGGCCGGTTCCGGGCGCCGCTGTGCCCACAGGCCCCGGACGCGGCGGCCGAGGGCGCCCGGGCCGCCGGAGCCGCGGTGGCCGAGGACCCTCGGGTCGTCGGTGACGTCGTACCGCTTCACGTACGCGCCGAGGAACGCCTGGAGCGTGGCGACGGCGGGGATGGCGATCAGGGCGCCCACGGCGCCGAGCAGGGCGGTGCCCGCGATGACGGAGCCGAAGGCGACCGCCGGGTGGATGTCGACGGTCCGGGCGGTCAGCTTGGGCTGCAGCACGTAGTTCTCGAACTGCTGGTAGACCACCACGAACACCAGCACCCACACCGCGTACCAGGGCGCGACCGCGAAGGCGATCAGCATGGGCAGCGCACCGGCCAGATATGTGCCGATGGTGGGGATGAACTGCGACACCAGCCCCACCCACACCGCCAGCACGGGGGCGTAGGGCACGTCGAGGAACTCGAGCAGGACGTAGTGCGCGAGGCCCGAGACGAGGGCCATCAGACCGCGCGAGTAGAGATAGCCGCCCGTCTTGTTCACGGCGATCTCCCAGGCGCGCAGCACCTCGGTCTGCCGGGCCGGCGGCAGGACGGAGCAGATGGTGCGGCGCAGCCGGGGCCCGTCGGCGGCGAAGTAGAACGAGAACAGGCCGATGGTCAGCAGCCGGAAGAGCCCGCCGAGCACCTGGGCGGACACGTCCAGCACGCCGGTGGCGCTGTTCTGCACGTAATTGCGCAGCCAGTCGGACCTCAGCAGGTTCTCCTGGATGTCGACGCGCCGCAGTTCGGTGTGGAAGTGGGCGTTGACCCAGTTGATCACCGAGTCGAGGTACTGCGGGAAGTCCTCGACGATCGTGATGATCTGCTCCGCGAGCATCGAGCCGAGCAGCGTGACGAACCCCGCCCCCACGACCAGGACGCCCAGGAGGACGAGGAAGGTGCCGAGACCCCGCCGCACACCGCGCGCGGCCATCCAGCTCACCGCGGGTTCCACGGCGAGCGCCAGGAAGAAGGCGATCAGGATGTTGATGAGCAGCCCGGTGAGCTGGTGGAAGGCCCAACTGCCGAGCTGGAACACGGCGACCAGGGCGAGCGCGAGCACCATGGCGCGCGGCAGCCACCGCGGCATGCGGGCGCTCGGCCGGGGTGCGGGGTCCGCCGGCGGGCCTGTGGGCGGGGGTGCGCCGGGCACGGTCGTGTTCTGGCCCGCGGGCCCGGTCTCGTCGGTGGCTGCCACGGCCCAAGTCTCACCCACGGCCGCGACACCTGTCCGCTCCCGTGGGATCTATGTGACGATCAGCGCAGTTCCCGGGGGACGCCCATCACGGAGCAGACCACCTGCCAGACGTCCTTGGCGTCCCAGCCGGCCGCCAGCGCCTCGTGGACGGTCCGTCCGCCGAGTTCGGACATGACATGGTCGCGCGCGAAGGTGTCGGCGTAGCCCGCGCCGAAGTACTCCGTCATGCGCTCCCAGAAAACCGTCAACCGCATGCCTCCCAGTATCCCGCCTGCGAGGGTGCCACCGGCCCACGGGCCCTGCGGGACTCCGTGGTGCCCCTACGGTCGGTGCCATGGCCGACACCGCAGCCGTACCGCTCACCCCGACACCCTCGTCGCAGGGCGCGCTCGCGCGCGCGGAGCGCTTCGTGTGGCTCACCGCGCGCGTCCTGGAGCAGCGCCTGTTCGCCCACCACTTCCGCGACGGCGCCGCAGGCCCCGTGGAGACGGCGCTGGCGGCGTACCGGAACGACGACGGCGGCTACGGTCACGCGCTGGAGCCCGCCCTGCGCGGACCGGCCAGCCTGCCCGCCCACATCGCACGCGCGCTGCGCGTGCTCGACGCGGTGGGACGCTGCGACGCGCGCCGCGCGGAGGACGTGTGCCGCTATCTGACGTCCGTCTCGACGGCGGACGGTGCGCTCCCGTGCGTTCGCCCGGCCGGGAGCGGCGACGATCCGGCCGACGCGCCCGGCTCGCTGCCGGCCACCGCGCCGGTGGTGGGGCTGCTGCACCGCAACGAGGTGTGGCACCCGTGGCTGTTCCGCGCGACCCACTTCTGCCGGCAGGCCGTGGAGTCGCTGGAGACGGCACGCTCCGACGAGGTGGAGGCCGCCGTGCTCTTCCTCGACCACGCCCCGGACCGCGCCCGCGCGGAGGGCGCCGCCGAGCGGCTGGGCCGCCTGGTGCGCCGGGAGCGGCTGGTGGAGCTCGACCCGGACGGCCCCGGCGCGCAACGGGGCGCCCCCGGCCGCACCCCGGGCGACCGCCGCTTCCCGCACGACTACGCGCGGACGCCGGACTCACTGGCGCGCGCGTGGTTCACCGACGCGGAGATGGATCGTTCCCTGGACTGCCTCGCGGCCGGGCAGCAGGACGACGGAGGCTGGCCCGTCCGCCGGTCCCCGGACGCTTCCGAACCCGCCCCGGGCGCCCTCGCGGAGTCCCGCCCCATCGCGACGATCGAGGCACTGCGCACCCTGGCCGCGTACGGCCGCCCCCTCGCCTGAGGCGCACGGCAGCCCGCGAGAGGACCGGACGAGGCCGCCTCGCCTCACCCGCCCAGGGCCCGCACCCCCGCCGTCACGAGCACGGCCGCCGCCACCACGAGCAGGAACGGCGCACGCAGCAGGAGCGCCACGGCGGCGGCCGCCAGACCGGCGGCCCGCGCGTCCAGCACCAGGGCACGTCCGTCCGCGAAGGCCTGCTGGGCCGTGAGGGCGGCGAGCAGGGCGACGGGCAGCAGCGCGGCGAGCCGGCGCACGAGGGGCCGTTCGAGGGCCCCGGCGGGCACCAGCAGCCCGGCGAGCTTCACGGCGTAGCAGCCGACGACGGTCAGGCCGATCGCGAGCCAGATGGTCACCGCTCCTCCTCCCTCATGTGGTCGCGCGACGCGTTCCTGCGGCCGTGCGCCCACAGGACGACCGGTGCCGCGAGCGCGGCCACCAGGACCGGGACGCCGGCGGGCAGGACGGGCAGCAGGCCGAGCCCCAGCAGCACGGCGAGCGCGGCGGCGGCCCGCCCGGCGCCGGTCCGCAGCATGGGCGCGAGCAACGCCAGGAAAACGGCGGGTCCGGCCGCGTCCAGGCCCCACGCGTCGGTGTCCCCGATGGCGTCCGCGCCCAGCGCGCCGAGCAGTGTCGTGAGGTTCCACAGGATGTAGAGGCTGAGCCCGGTGACCAGGAAGCCGATGCGGGCGCTGCGCCGGGTGGGCTGGGCGAGCGAGACGGCGGCGGTCTCGTCGATCACCCACTGCGCGGCGAACGGCCGCACCGCGCGGGGCAGCGCCAGCAGCTGCGACAGCCGCAGCCCGTAGAAGGCGTTGCGCACGCCCAGGAAGAACGCGCCCGCGGCGGCCGTGACGGCTCCGCCGCCCGCTGCCAGCGCTCCCACCAGGGCGAACTGGGAGGCGCCGGTGAACACCAGCAGGCTGAGCGCGCAGGTCTGGAGCAGGCTGAGCCCGTTGCCCGCCGCGGTCACGCCGAAGGCGAACCCGGAGAGTCCGACGGCGACCCCGACACCGAGGGCGTCCCGCACGACGGCGCCGTCCGGCTTCCCTCCGCCCTCGGGGAGTGCGTTGCCTCCCGCCTCAGGAGGTGCGTTCCCTCCGATGTCGGACCGTATGTCCGTGTGCTGTGCTGTCCGTTCCGCTGCCACGCCCCGGACGCTACGGAAAGGCCGCCGCGCGCGTCTTGTACGTTCTTGCGCTCGCGCTGGTAGGCGCCCGGCGGGACGCCGACGATGCGGCCGAAGTGCCGGTTGAGGTGCGGCTGGTCGGTGAAGCCCACGGTGACGGCCGCCTCGGACGGTGTCGTCCCGGCGTCCAGCAGCCGCCGGGCCCTCCGTACGCGCGCGTCGGTGAGCCAGGTGTGCGGGGGCATGCCGTAGGAGTCGCGGAAGGCGCGCAGCAGGGCGAACGGGCTGGTGCCGAGGTCGGCGGCGAGCTGCTCCAGGGTGGGCGGGGCGGCCATGCGCTCCTCGAGCACGGCACGCGCGCGTGCCGCGGTCCGGGCGCCGGCCGTGCGGACCTCACGCCGGGGCAGGGCGCCGCCGTTCAGCCGCAGCAGCCGGGTCACCACGACCCGCAGCAGGGTGTCGGCGGCGAGCGCGTTGCCCTCGTCGGTGGCCCGGAGCACGCGGTGGACGAGCCGGACCGTGTAGGGGTCCTCGAGGACCGGCGTGACGAAACCCGGGGTGCCGCGCAGGGTGGTGGTCTCGGCGGCGATCGCGGCCACCACGTCCGGCGAGGGGTAGACGGCCCCGTACTGCCAGCCCTCGGGAACGCCCGCCCGGCCGGTGTGAGGCGTGTCGGGGTTGACCAGGGCGAGGGCGCCGACGCCCGCGTACTGGTCGGTGCCGCCGTGGTGGAAGACCTCGACGCCGTCGGCGATGGCGGCGATCACGAAGTGTTCGTGGGTGTGCCGGACGAACGACTTGCGGATGTAGCGGGCACGCAGCAGGTCGACACCGGGCAGTTCCTCGTACCGCCAGTGCCGCGCCCGTTCCCCGCGCGATTCCGCCATACCGTCATTGTCACGCGGCCCGTCCGGTGCCCCGGACCGGCCCGATTGTCAGTGGCCGGGTGCACGATGGACGCATGGTCAGCGATCCGCGCCGAGCCCTGGACGGTTTCTCCCCGGCGACCCGTGCCTGGTTCACGGGGGCCTTCTCCGCGCCCACCGCCGCCCAGGCCGGCGCCTGGCAGGCCATCGGCGCGGGCTCGGACGTGCTGGTGGTGGCCCCCACGGGATCCGGCAAGACGCTGGCCGCGTTCCTCGCCGCCCTGGACCAGCTCGCCTCGACGCCCCCTCCGGCCGACCCCAAGAAGCGCTGCCGGGTGCTGTACGTCTCCCCGCTCAAGGCGCTCGCCGTCGACGTCGAGCGCAATCTGCGCAGCCCCCTGACCGGCATCCGGCAGGAGGCCGTGCGTCTGGGGATGCCCGAGCCGGAGGTGAAGGTCGGCATCCGCTCGGGCGACACCCCGCCCGCCGAGCGCCGTTCCCTCGCCAGGCGGCCGCCGGACATCCTGATCACCACGCCCGAGTCGCTGTTCCTGATGCTGACGTCCGCCACGCGCGACGCGCTCGCGGGCGTGGAGACGGTGATCCTCGACGAGGTGCACGCGGTCGCGGGCACCAAGCGCGGCGCCCACCTGGCGCTGTCCCTGGAGCGGCTGGACGAGCTGCTGCCGCAGCCGGCCCGCCGCATCGGCCTGTCGGCGACGGTGCGCCCGGTGGACGAGGTGGCGCGCTTCCTGTCCCCGCGCCGCACGACGAAGATCGTGCAGCCGGAGTCGGGCAAGGAGTTCGACCTGTCCGTGGTGGTGCCGGTCGAGGACCTGGGCGAGCTGGGCGGCTCCCCGGTCCCGGAGAGTCCGGAGGGCGCGGAGCGGCCGTCGATCTGGCCGCATGTCGAGGAGCGGATCACCGACCTGGTGCAGTCGCACCGCTCGACCATCGTGTTCGCGAACTCCCGCCGGCTCGCCGAGCGCCTGTGCAACCGGCTCAACGAGATCGCGTACGAGCGGGCCACCGGCGAGCCTCCGCCCGAGCACCACTCCCCCGCCGAGCTGATGGGCGGTTCCGGAGCCGCCCAGGGCGCGCCGGCGGTCATCGCGCGGGCGCACCACGGCTCGGTGTCCAAGGAGCAGCGCGCCCAGGTGGAGGAGGACCTGAAGGCGGGCCGGCTGCCCGCGGTGGTCGCCACGTCCAGCCTGGAGCTGGGCATCGACATGGGCGCCGTCGACCTGGTGGTGCAGGTCGAGTCGCCGCCGTCGGTGGCGTCCGGACTCCAGCGCGTGGGCCGCGCGGGCCATCAGGTGGGCGCGGTGTCCACGGGCGTGGTGTTCCCGAAGTACCGGGGAGACCTGGTGCAGGCCGCCGTCGTCACGGAGCGGATGCGCACGGGGGCGATCGAGTCCCTGCGCGTCCCGTCGAACCCGCTGGACGTCCTGGCGCAGCAGCTCGTGGCGATGACGGCGATGGACACCTGGCAGTTCGACGACCTGCTGGCGGTGGTCCGCCGGGCGGCCCCGTTCGCCTCGCTGCCGGAGTCCGCGTTCACGTCCGTGCTGGACATGCTCGCCGGCCGCTACCCGTCGGACGCCTTCGCGGAGCTGCGCCCGCGCGTGGTGTGGGACCGGGTCACCGGCGAGATCACCGGCCGCCCCGGCGCCCAGCGCCTGGCCGTCACCTCGGGCGGCACGATTCCCGACCGCGGCCTGTTCGGCGTGTTCCTGGCGGGCGCCGACCCCAAGAAGGGCGGGGGCCGGGTCGGCGAGCTGGACGAGGAGATGGTCTACGAATCGCGCGTGGGCGACGTCTTCACGCTCGGCACCAGTTCGTGGCGCATCGAGGACATCACACGCGACCGCGTCCTGGTCTCCCCCGCGCCGGGTGTGCCGGGCCGGCTGCCGTTCTGGAAGGGCGACCAGCTGGGCCGGCCGCTGGAGCTGGGCCGCGCGCTGGGCGCGTTCCTGCGCGAAGTGGGCTCGCTGTCCGACGAGGACGCCCGGCTGCGGCTGCTGGCGGCGGGGCTGGACGCCTGGGCCGCGGACAACGTGCTGTCGTACCTGGCGGAGCAGCGCGAGGCGTGCGGCCACATCCCGGACGACCGCACCATCGTGGTCGAGCGTTTCCGCGACGAACTGGGCGACTGGCGCGTCGTCGTGCACTCCCCGTTCGGCGCCCAGGTGCACGCCCCGTGGGCGCTCGCGCTCGGCGCCCGCCTCTCCGAGCGGTACGGCATGGACGCCCAGGTGATGCACGCCGACGACGGCATCGTGCTGCGCCTCCCGGACGCCGACCTGATGGGCCTGGACCTGCTCGACCAGGAGCCGTCGAAGACCGGCGCCGCGTACGACGCGGACCAGGCCCCCGTGGGCGCCGCCGACGTCGTCTTCGACAAGGGCGAGGTCGACCAGGTCGTCACCGACCAGGTCGGCGGCTCGGCCCTGTTCGCCTCCCGGTTCCGCGAGTGCGCCGCCCGCGCGCTGCTGCTGCCGCGCCGCAGCCCGGGCCGGCGCACCCCGCTGTGGCAGCAGCGCCAGCGCGCCTCCCAGCTGCTCCAGGTGGCCGGCGAGTTCGGCTCGTTCCCGATCGTCCTCGAGGCGGTCCGGGAATGCCTCCAGGACGTGTTCGACGTCCCCGGTCTGGTCGAGCTGATGGGCGACCTGGAGTCCCGCAAGGTGCGGCTGGTCGAGGTCACCACCCCGGAGCCGTCCCCCTTCGCCCGCTCCCTGCTGTTCGGGTACGTCGCCCAGTTCCTCTACGAGGGCGACTCCCCGCTCGCCGAGCGCCGGGCCGCCGCCCTGTCGCTGGACTCCCGGCTGCTCGCGGAACTGCTCGGCCGGGCGGAGCTGCGCGAGCTGCTGGACGCCGAGGTGCTCACCGGGCTGGAGCGCGAGCTGCAGTGGCTCACCGAGGACCGGCGCGCGAAGGACGCGGAGAGCGTCGCCGACCTGCTGCGCCTGCTCGGCCCGCTGACCGACGCCGAGCTGGCCGAGCGGAGCGCCGAGCCGTCGTGGGCGCAGGAGCTGGCCTCCGCGAGACGCGCCATCCGGGTGCGCATCGCGGGCGAGGACCACTGGGCGGCCGTCGAGGACGCGGGCCGGTTGCGCGACGCGCTGGGCACGGCGCTGCCGGTCGGCGTGCCCGAGGCGTTCACCGAACCCGTCAAGGACCCCCTGGGCGACCTCCTCGCGCGGTACGCGCGCACCCACGGCCCCTTCACGTCGGCCACGGCGGCGGCCCGCTTCGGACTGGGCGTGGCCGTCACCGAGGGCGCGCTGCAGCGGCTCGCGGCGGCCGGCCGGGTCGTCCAGGGCGAGTTCCACCCGGCCGGGATCGGACAGGAGTGGTGCGACGCGGCCGTGCTGCGCCGGCTGCGCCGCCGCTCCCTGGCCGCGCTGCGGCACGAGCTGGAGCCGGTGCCGCCCGCCGCGCTGGCCCAGTTCCTCCCCCAGTGGCAGCACATCGGCAAGGGCCACTCCCTGCGCGGCATCGACGGACTCCTGCGGGCCGTCGAACAGGTGCAGGGCGCGTCCGTGCCCGCCTCCGCCCTGGAGAAGCTGGTCCTGCCGTCCCGGGTGGCGGACTACACCCCGGCCATGCTCGACGAGCTCACCGCGGCCGGAGAGGTGATCTGGGCCGGCGCCGGTTCGCTGCCGGGCAAGGACGGTTGGGTCTCCCTGTATCTGGCGGACGCGGCCCCGCTCCTGCTCCCTCCCCCGCACCCGCTGGAGACGACCGCGCTGCACGAGTCCGTCCTCGCCGCCCTGTCCGGCGGCTACGGCCTCTTCTTCCGGCAGATCGCCGACCAGGTCCGCGCCACCACGCACCCCGAGGCGAGCGACGTGCAGCTGGCCGACGCCCTGTGGGACCTCGCCTGGTCCGGACGGCTCACCAACGACACGTTGAATCCCCTGCGCGCCCTGCTCGGCTCCGGCCGCACCGCGGGGTCCACCGCCCACCGCGCCAAGCGCGCGGTGCCGCGCGGACGTTACGGCTCCCTCACGGCGGCCGCCCGCAGCGCCTCCCGCACGGGCCCGCCCACCGTCGCCGGCCGCTGGTCCCTGCTGCCCGGCCGGGAGGGCGACACCACGGTCCGCGCCCACGCGCTGGCGCGCACGCTGCTGGACCGGCACGGCGTGGTGACCCGTGGCGCCGTCGCCGCCGAGGGCGTCGAGGGCGGCTTCTCGGCGGTGTACCGCGTGCTGTCCGCCTTCGAGGAGACGGGGCAGGCCCGGCGCGGCTACGTCGTGGAGGGCCTCGGCGCCGCCCAGTTCGCGATGGACGGCGCCGTGGACCGCCTCCGCGCGGCGGCCGACGCCCGGGAGCGCGACGAGGGGCGGACGGCCCTGGACGCGTCCGCTCCGTTCGGCACGGGGGCCGGCCCCTACGGGATCGCGCCGGGCCGGGACGACAGGCCGTACCTGCCCTCGCGGCCCGGTGAGTACGTCTCGCCGCGCGACCTCGCCGCACAGGGCTCCCCCCAGCCCTGGCGGAACGGCGGCGGCCCCTCGTACGTCCCGTTCGCCGGCCGCCGTACGGGACCGGACCGCGCCTCCCGTGCCGTCGTGCTCGCCGCCGCCGACCCGGCCAACGCCTACGGGGCGGCGCTGGGCTGGCCGGAGCCGCCGGACGGCGCGAGCCACAAGCCGGGCCGCAAGGCGGGCTCCCTGGTGGTGCTGGTGGACGGCGAGCTGACGCTCTACATGGAGCGCGGCGGCAAGACCCTGCTGGCCTGGCCCGCCGGTCCCGGCGCCGGCCCGGCCGACGACCCGCGGCTGCCGGTCGCCGCCGAGGCGCTCGCGAACGCCGCCCGCGCGGGCTCGCTCGGCACGGTCACCGTGGAGCGCGTCAACGGCGCCCCCGCCCTGACCTCCCCGCTGGGCGCCCTGCTGGAGACCGCGGGCTTCGTGGCCACGCCCAGGGGGCTGCGCCTGCGCGCCTGACCGCGGCCTGCCCGGACGTGACACCCTTGGACGCATGCCTGAAGGAGACACGGTCTGGCAGGCCGCGCGACGGTTGCACGACGCCCTCGCGGGCAGAGTCCTGGTCCGCAGCGATCTGCGCGTGCCCCGGTTCGCCACGTCGGACCTCACCGGCCGCTCGGTGCTGGAGGTCACCGCCCGCGGCAAGCACCTGCTGACCCGGATCGAGGGCGGTCTGACCCTGCACTCGCATCTGCGGATGGACGGCTCCTGGCGGGTCTACGCACCCGGGCAGCGCTGGAACGGCGGCCCGGCGCACCAGATCCGCGCCGTCCTCGCCAACGCCGGACGCACGGCCGTCGGCTACCGGCTCCCGGTGCTGGAACTGATCCGCACCGAGGACGAGGAAGAACGCGCGGTCGGCCACCTCGGCCCCGATCTGCTGGGCCCCGACTGGGATCCCGACCTCGCGCTCGCCAACCTCGGGAAGGACCCCGGCCGCGAGCTCGGCGAGGCCCTGCTGGACCAGCGGAACCTCGCGGGCATCGGCAACGTGTTCAAGAGCGAGCTGTGCTTCCTGCTCCACGTCACCCCCTGGCTCCCCGTGGGGGAGCTGCCCGCCGACCGGATGGCGGGCCTCCCGGAACTGGCCAGGAAGCTGCTGGAGTTCAACCGCGACCGCCCCGTCCGCAACACCACGGGCCGACGCGGCCAGGACCTCTACGTGTACGGCCGCGCCCGCCGCCCCTGTCTGCGCTGCGGCACCCCGGTCCGCGTGGCCGAGCAGGGCGACGGCTCACGTGAACGCCCCACGTACTGGTGCCCCACCTGTCAGCCGGGACCGGCCCCTGCCCCCGCACCCCCAGGCACCCGCCGGAGCCCTGCCCGCTGACCGGGGTCACCCCACAGGCGGCGCCCGCACCCCGGACCGACCGTCGGAGCCCCGCCCGCCGACCAACGCGACTCCGCGGGGGTCGCCCCGTCACCGGGAGCCCCGCGAACGCCCCACCTGCCGACCGGGGTTCCGCCCCGCACCCGAGGCCGCCGAGGGTCCCGCCGGGTGACCGACACAGCCACACACGCGTCACGAGCCCCGGGAGCGTCCCGCGCCCCAGGCCCGCCGCCACCGCCCCGCGGCGAGCGCGCCTTCCGCACGCGCCTTGGGCAGGCAGTGCACCGGAAGCACGCTCAGCCCCCACCCGCCGGCTGCGACCGCCCCTTCCAGGGCGCCGGCGTCGGACGTGAGCAGCAGCCGTGCCGCCGCCCACCACCACAGCACCGTGAAGCCCACGGCGGCACACCGGCACACCCCTCGCCCGGCCGGCCGCGCAGGGGCTGTGCCGGCGTCCACGGCCGTGTCATCCGTTCGCGGCCTGGAACATCCAGTGGTGCTTCTCGAGGTCCGCGGTGATGGTGATGAAGATGTCCTGGCTCACCGGGTCGGGCTCCTCGGTCGCCGCGATCCGCTCCCGCATGCGGGCGATCACCGCGCCCAGCGCGTCCACCAGCGCGCTCACCGCCGCCGCGTCGTCGACCCAGCCCTCGGGCGTGACGCCGATCCCGCTGCCGACGGCCACCGTCGCGGCCCGCCCGTCGGGCGAGACGCCCAGTGCCGCGGCGCGCTCGGCCACCGTGTCGGAGTGACCGCGCGCGGTGGCCACGACCTCGTCGAGCTGGAGGTGGACGGAACGGAAGCGCGGTCCGACCACGTTCCAGTGGATCTGCTTGGCCACCAGGGAGAGGTCGACCAGATCGACCAGGGCGCCCTGCAGTGCCTCCGAGACGGTCTTCAGGTTCTCGTCGGACAACGGGCTCTTCACGACGTACATCCGCACCTCCGTGGCTGGTCCCCGCCTCCGTCTCCACGATGACGGCCCGCCGCCGCACCGGCAAACGCAGGACGGCGACGCCCGTGAGCCCCCTCAGGCATGCGAAAACCCCGGCGGCGCCCCTCCGGAATCCTCCGGGGAGCCCCCACCGGGGCATCTCACACCTTCACACCGCGCAGAGCGCCGGGCTCAGGCGGCGACGACGTCCACCGCCTCGGCGGGCGCCTTGATGGTCACCCGTTCCGGTGGCACACCGGTCACCGACACGGAACCCAGCATCGGACGAACCGACGTGGGCACGGGCTCGCTGGGGGTCGCTGCAGCAGACTGGGCCAGCTCGGCGAGAGCGAGTTCGTCGCTCACTTCCCGCATGAGCTCGGACATCCGTACGTCCAACGCGTCGCAGATCGCGGAGAGCAGCTCGGAGGAAGCCTCCTTCTGCCCCCGCTCCACCTCGGAGAGATAGCCGAGCGAAACTCGGGCGGACGAGGAGACTTCGCGCAGAGTACGGCCCTGGCGCTGGCGCTGCCGACGCAGCACGTCACCCAGCAGGCGACGGAGCAGAATCATCGGTGGCTCCCTCCTCGGACCGCGTAGCCGCATCCTTCTCGCCCCACCGTACCGCCTCGCGCCGCGGCCGTGCGGGGAGCGATGTCGTGTTCACTCAGGGCTGCAAACATCAAAACCCCCCGTTCCGTTCCGTATCCTGTGCCCGCTCATTCCCGGTCTGTTCGTCCGCAAGCTCCGCGAGGAGCAGTGCGAGTACGCTCCGTACACTCTCCATACGAATTTCCGCGCGGCCGCCGTTCAACCGCAGATGGCGCACTTTTCCGCCAACGACGGAACCGGCGCTCCCCGCGGAGGGGCCGTCGACGGCCACGTAGACCGTGCCGACGGCCTGCCCGTCCTGGGGGCCGGGGCCGGCCACCCCGGTGGTGGCGATGCCCCAGTCGGCGCCGAGCGCGGTGCGCACGCCGGCCGCCATCTGGGCCGCCACCTGCGGATCCACCGCTCCGCGCTGGGCCAGCAGAGTGTCGTCCACGCCCAGCAGCCGGTGCTTGAGGTCGGTGGCGTAGGCCGTCACCGAACCTCTGAAGACCTTGGACGCCCCGGGGACGGAGGTGATCTCCGCCGCCACCAGGCCACCGGTCAGCGACTCGGCGACCGCGAGCGTCCCGCCGTTCACGGTGAGTAGTCGCACCACCTCGGTGGCCGTTGAACTCACGCTTCCGTCTCCTCCAACGCCGCCTTGCGCTCGGCGATTCCCTGCCTGCGGAGCACAATGGCCTGTTTCACATAGTCGAGTCCGGTCACCACGGTCAGCACCACCGCCGCGGCCATCACCCACCAGCGCAGCGTCGCCAGCCACCCGGTCAGCGCGAGCACGTACATGCCCACGGCCACGCCCTGGGTGAGGGTCTTGAGCTTGCCGCCCCGGCTGGCCGGGATGACCCCGTAACGGATGACCAGGAAACGCAGCAGGGTGATCCCGAGTTCCCGGCCGAGGATCACGCCCGTGACCCACCACGGCAGGTCGCCCAGCGCGGACAGACAGATCAGCGCCGCACCCATGATGGCCTTGTCGGCGATGGGGTCGGCGATCTTCCCGAAGTCGGTGACCAGGTTGTAGGTGCGCGCCAGATGCCCGTCGAACAGGTCGGTGATCATGGCGACGGCGAAGGCCGCCCATGCCAGCGAGCGCCACGCGGGGTCGTAGCCGCCGTCGGCGAGCATCAGCATGACGAACGCCGGCACCAGCAGCAGCCGGAGCATGGTCAGCAGGTTGGCGATGTTCCAGACGCTGGCCTGGTCGACGGCCGCCGCGGCGATCTTGCCGCCGCGCGGGGCCCGTGTGGCGCCCTGCGCCACGGTGGTCCCGGCGCTCCCTGCGTCCCCGGGGGCCGTCGAGGCGGACGGAGCCGCCGCTTCGGCGTGCGCGCGGGTATCCGCCGGAGTCGACGCGTCTCCCCGTGCCGGCCCGTTCCCGGAAGCGTCCGGAGCCGTGTCCCTGGCCTCCCGCGCGAGGGTGCGGCCGGACGCCGGTGCCGGGCCCCCGGACGCGGGGCCCTCCGACCTCCTCGCGCCGGAGGGGCCACCTGCCGCCGATGCCGGGGCACCCGTCATCTGCCCGCCTCCTCGATGCGCGTGGGCGAGCCCTCGAAGAGCGGCTCGGCCACCAGGTCGACACCCTCCGTGCCGACCACCTTCGCCTCGACCATACGGCCGACACTCAGTCCCTCGCCGCTCGTGAGCAGCACCTGGCCGTCCGTTTCGGGAGCCTGGTGCGCGGCACGGCCGTACACGCCCTCCTCCTCGTCGACGGACTCCACCAGGACGTGCACGGTCTCGCCGACCCGCTCCTCCGCGCGCTGCGAGACGAGTTCCTCGGCCAGCCCGGAGACGCGGGCCAGGCGCTCGGCGACCACGTCCTCGTCCAGCTTGCCGTCGTAGCCGGCCGCCTCGGTGCCCTCCTCGTCGGAGTAGCCGAACACACCGATGGCGTCGAGCCGGGCGTGGTTCAGGAACCGCTCCAGCTCGGCGAGGTCGGACGCGGACTCGCCCGGGAAGCCGACGATGAAGTTGGAGCGCACGCCGGCCTGGGGCGCCTTGCTCCGGATGGTGTCGAGCAGTTCCAGGAAGCGGTCGGTGTCGCCGAAGCGGCGCATGGCGCGCAGCACGTCCGGCGCGGAGTGCTGGAAGGACAGGTCGAAGTAGGGGGCGACCTTCGGGGTGGAGGTCAGCACGTCGATCAGGCCGGGCCGCATCTCGGCCGGCTGGAGGTAGCTGACGCGCACCCGCTCCAGGCCGTCGACCTCGGCCAGTTCGGGCAGCAGGGACTCCAGCAGGCGGATGTCGCCGAGGTCCTTGCCGTAGGAGGTGTTGTTCTCGGAGACCAGCATGATCTCCTTCACGCCCTGCTCGGCCAGCCACCGCGTCTCGTTGAGGACGTCGCTGGGGCGGCGGGAGATGAAGGAGCCGCGGAAGGACGGAATGGCGCAGAAGGAGCAACGCCGGTCGCAGCCGGAGGCCAGCTTCACCGACGCGACCGGGGAGCCGTCCAGACGGCGGCGCAGGGGCGCGCGGGGACCCGAGGCCGGGGCGAGGCCGTCGGGCAGGTCGACCGGGCCGTGCCCGGGCAGCGCGACGGCGGCGGCGGACTCCTGCCGCTCGGCCGGGCTGATGGGCAGCAGCTTGCGCCGGTCGCGCGGGGTGTGCGAGGCGTGGATGCCGCCGTTCAGAATGGTCTGCAGACGGTCGGAGATGTCCGCGTAGTCGTCGAAGCCGAGCACGCCGTCGGCCTCGGGGAGGGCGTCGGCGAGCTCCTTGCCGTACCGCTCGGCCATGCAGCCCACGGCGACGACGGCCTGGGTTCTCCCGTGTCCCTTGAGGTCGTTGGCCTCGAGGAGGGCGTCGACGGAGTCCTTCTTGGCGGCCTCGACGAAGCCACAGGTGTTGACGACGGCGACGTCCGCGTCCTCGGCGTCCTCCACGAGCTGCCAGCCGTCCGCCTCCAAACGGCCTGCGAGCTCCTCCGAGTCCACCTCGTTACGGGCGCAGCCAAGGGTGACCAGTGCGACGGTACGGCGTTCAGGCATGGGCTCAAGACTACTTCGTCCCGGCGACGCCCCATGTCGACGGGGTTGGCCGGACCGGCCAACCCCGTGGTGATCGCGTCTCCGGACGCCGGTCACCCGGCCTGCGGGTCGCCCTTGGTGTAGGTGAGGCGCTCCACCGCGCCCGGCTGCCAGTCGTCCTCGATCTTCTTGCCGTTCACGAACAGGTCGAGAGCGCCGGCGTCGCCGAGGACCAGGTCGATCCGGGAACTGTCCTGGAAGGTCTTGTCCTCGCCCTCCTTGAGCAGTTCCGCGAAGAGCACCTTGCCGTTGTGGTCCTTGGCGGAGATCCAGCTCGGCCCGTCGGCGGCGACGACCTTGACGGTCACCTTGTCCTGCGGCGCGGCGGCGATGGCGCTGTCCGACGGCTCCGGCGCGGGCACGACGGGCTTCGCGGTCCTGGTGGTGGCGCTGGGCGTGGGCGACGCGGCGGGCTCGGTGTCGCCGGCGACGTTCGCCTTGTCGCCGTCGTCGCCGGTGACCATCGTGAAGCCGACAAAGCCGATCACGACCACGATCGCGGCGACCATGGCGGCGGTCCAGTTGGGTCCGCGCCGCTCGGGACGGATGCGTTCCGCCTCGAAGAGGGGCGCGGCCGGGGTGGGGGCCGGGCGGCCGCCGCCGTGCTCGGCCTCGTACCGGGCGAGCAGCGGGGCGGGGTCGAGCCGCACGGCCTTGGCCAGTGTGCGGATGTGCCCGCGTGCGTACACGTCACCGCCGCAGGGCGCGAAGTCGTCGCGCTCGATGGCGTGGACGATGGCGATCCGGACACGGGTGGCGGTACTGACGTCGTCGACGGTGAGCCCTGCGGCGATGCGCGCCTGCCGCAGCGCACGGCCGACCGAGACGGAAGGGCGGTCTTCCTCGGAAACGTCTTCGAACGGACGCTCGTCTTCAGGGGAGTTGCCGATGGACACGGGGGCGCCTTTCGAGCGTGTAGCCGCCTGTGCTGGAGGTTCAGTCTAGGTGGGGTACGGCGGGATGGGGCAACCGGGCGTTCGTATATGTACGCCATCGGAATGGCCCGACATTCCGATGGTCGGCCTGCTGTCCGACACTTCGTCCAACTTGACGTGTGCCGACGGGAAACGGTTGCCCGATGACCGCTTACGGAAGGGTCACGATCGCCCGGCCGGATGACCCGGCATGACGACCGTGTTCCCGCCGCTTACCCTTCAGACTCCCCGCGGATCAGCGCGAGCACGCCGTCCAGCTCATCGGGTTTCACAAGAACGTCACGCGCCTTCGAACCCTCGCTCGGTCCGACGATGTTCCGGGACTCCATGAGGTCCATCAGCCGGCCGGCCTTGGCGAAGCCGACGCGCAGCTTGCGCTGGAGCATCGACGTCGACCCGAACTGGGTGGAGACGACCAGCTCGGCGGCCTGGCACAGCAGGTCGAGGTCGTCGCCGATGTCCTCGTCGATCTCCTTCTTCTGCTTGGTGCCGACGACGACGTCGTCCCGGAAGACGGGCGCCATCTGCTCCTTGCAGTGCCGGACGACGGCCGCGACCTCCTCCTCGGTCACGAACGCGCCCTGCATGCGGACGGGTTTGTTCGCGCCCATGGGCAGGAACAGCCCGTCGCCCTTGCCGATCAGCTTCTCCGCGCCGGCCTGGTCGAGGATGACCCGCGAGTCGGCGAGCGAGGAGGTGGCGAACGCCAGCCGGGAGGGCACGTTCGCCTTGATCAGACCGGTGACGACGTCGACCGAGGGCCGCTGGGTGGCCAGCACCAGGTGGATGCCGGCGGCGCGCGCGAGCTGGGTGATGCGCACGATGGCGTCCTCGACGTCGCGCGGGGCGACCATCATCAGGTCGGCCAGCTCGTCCACGATCACCAGCAGGTACGGGTACGGCTGCAGCTCGCGCTCGCTGCCCTCGGGCGGCTCGACCTTGCCCTCGCGCACCGCGCGGTTGAAGTCGTCGATGTGCCGGAAGCCGTAGGCGGCCAGGTCGTCGTAGCGCAGGTCCATCTCGCGCACGACCCACTGCAGCGCCTCGGCCGCCCGCTTGGGGTTGGTGATGATCGGCGTGATCAGGTGCGGGATGCCCTCGTACGCGGTCAGCTCGACGCGCTTGGGGTCGACCAGGATCATCCGGACGTCCTCCGGGGTCGCCCGCATCATGATCGAGGTGATCAGGCAGTTGATGCAGGACGACTTGCCGGATCCGGTGGCGCCGGCGACCAGCATGTGCGGCATCTTCGCCAGCGAGTCCATGACGTACCCGCCCTCGACGTCCTTGCCGAAGGCGACCAGCATCGGGTCGTCGTCCTCGGCGGACTCCGCGAGCCGCAGCACGTCGCCGAGGTTCACCATCTCCCGGTCGGTGTTGGGGATCTCGATGCCCACCGCGGACTTGCCGGGGATCGGGCTGATGATCCGCACGTCCGGGCTGGCGACGGCGTACGCGATGTTCTTGGTGAGGGCGGTGACCCGCTCGACCTTGACGGCCGGGCCGAGCTCGACGACGTACCGGGTGACCGTCGGGCCGCGGGTGAAGCCGGTGACGTCGGCGTCCACCTTGAACTCGGTGAACACCTTCCGCAGCGCCTCCACTATGGCGTCGTTGGCGGCGCTGCGCGCCTTGCCCGGACCGCCCCGGTGCAGCAGGTCGAGGGAGGGCAGGGAGTAGGTGATGTCGCCGGAGAGCTGCAACTGCTCGGCGCGCGCCGGCAGGTCGCGGGGTTCGCGCGGCGGCGCCTTGGTCATGTCGAGCACGCCCGCGGGCGGCCGCTCCCGCTGCTGGGCCCCCTCGTCCTCGGCGGGCGCGTTCCGCCGCGACGTGCCCTTCCTGGGCGTGTCCTGCTGCGGACGGGCGGCCGGGACCGGGGTCGGCGTGGTCGGCTCGTAGTCGTCGCCGGTGCTGACGCCCTGGGTGAGGTCGGCGACGACCGGCGAGGGCGGCATGCCGTGCAGCACGGCGCCGTCGAGCGCGGCGGCCGCGGCGGCGGCCACGTCCACGGCGTCCATGGGCCGGCCGGCGTCGGGCTGCGGCACCGCGGACCGGCGGGGGCGGCGCCGGTGCCGGGACGGCGCCTCCTCCTCCGCGTGCTCGGGGTCGTACTCCTGGGGCGCCGGGCGGCGCCTGCGGCGGCTCTGCGGCAGCGCCTCGCGCCACTGCTCCTCGTAGCGCTCGTCGTCCTCACCGAACTCCGCCGGCTCCGGCTCGTGCACCAGGCCCAGCCGCACGCCGAGCTGGCGCAGCCGCTGCGGGATCGCGTTCACCGGGGTGGCCGTGACCACCAGCAGGCCGAAGATCGTGAGCAGCACCAGCAGGGGCACGGCCAGGACGTCGGTCATGGTGGACGACAGCGGCGCGGCCGCGCCCCAGCCGATGAGGCCGCCGGCGTCCCTTATGGCCTGCGTGCCGTCGGCGCGCGCGGGTGAGCCGCAGGCGATGTGGATCTGGCCCAGGACGCCGATGACGAGCGCGGACAGGCCGATGACGATCCGCCCGTTGGCCTCGGGCTTCTCCGGGTGGCGGATGAACCGTACGGCGACGACGGCGACGAGGATCGGCACCAGCAGGTCGAGCCGTCCGAACGCGCCGGTGACCAGGATCTCCACCAGGTCGCCGACGGGCCCCTGGAGGTCGGCCCAGGTGCCGGCGGCGACGATCAGCGCGATGCCGAGCAGCAACAGCGCGAGCCCGTCCTTGCGGTGGGCCGGGTCGAGGTTCCTGGCGCCCTGCCCTACGCCGCGGAACACCGCGCCGACGGCGTGCGCGAGACCCAGCCACAGGGCGCGGACGAGCCGGTAGACGGCGCCGGTCGGATTCGGGGCGGGAGCGGGCTTCTTCGCCGGCGCCTTCCTGGCGGGTGCCTTCCTGGCGGGCGCCTTCTTCGCCGGGGCTTTCTTGACGGCGGCCTTCTTCGCCGGAGCCTTCGCGGAAGCGGCCGCCTTCTTCGCGGGCGGCTTCTTGGCTGCGGAGGGACGTGAGGCCATGGTGTGAGGTTACCGGGGGAGACGGCACGTGACACGCGTGGCGGATGCTTCACCCGTTCGTGTCGCCCGCTTCGAGGCGTGAAACTGACGCGTGGTGCCCTCGGAACTCGGAGTTGACACGCTCTCAGAACCGGGACGGCCCTCGGGGGCGGGCAAGGACCGGGCGGGCGGGGTCAGTTCTGCGAGGACATCGACGACGCGGTCCCGGCCCCGGGGTCGAGGGCGTCCAGCGCCCGCCGCAATCCCGTGAGCTTGCGCTCCAGATGGGCCGCCGTGGCGACCGCGGCCGCGTCGGTCGACTCGTCGTTCAGCTGCTTGGTGAGCGCCTCGGCCTGCTCCTCGACGGCGGCGAGCCGCGCCGACAGCTCGGCGAGCAGTCCGGCGGACTCCTTCGGCTCCCCCGTGTCCTTCTCGCTGCCCTCGAGCTGGAGCCGCAGCAGCGACGCCTGCTCCCGCAGCTGGCAGTTCTTCATGTACAGCTCGACGAAGACCGAGACCTTCGCGCGCAGCACCCACGGGTCGAACGGCTTGGAGATGTAGTCCACCGCGCCCGCCGCGTACCCCCGGAACGTGTGGTGCGGGCCGTGGTTGATCGCGGTGAGGAAGATGATCGGGATGTCCCGGGTCCGCTCCCGCCGCTTGATGTGGGCGGCGGTCTCGAAACCGTCCATGCCCGGCATCTGGACGTCCAGCAGAATGACCGCGAAATCGTCCGTGAGCAGTGCTTTGAGCGCTTCCTCCCCGGACGATGCCCGCACCAGCGTCTGATCGAGCGCCGAAAGGATCGCCTCCAGCGCCAGCAGATTCTCCGGCCGGTCATCGACCAGGAGGATCTTGGCCTTCTGCACCATGGCCCGCCCTCCTCGCCCCGGCTTGGGGCCCTCCCTGTCCACAGGACCTGACACAGCACCGGTGGGTGCCGTCCCAGGGGACGACTCCCTTGCGCCGCCCGTCCTCGTGCCGGTCATCGTAGCCGCACCCCGCCTGTCGCCACACCCTGTCACCGCGATGTCACTGTGCACGTAGCGGAAACGCCGCGCGAGACCAGAAGGTTCCCCGAAACCACACTTCTACACGACTTCGCGCACGACGCGTCGACCGCTCCACACGTTCCCTGCGGCTTCTCCTCACCTTCGCACGCCGCTCGGCCACCGGTCTCACTCCCCCCTCATCCACTGCTCCATCACCGTCAGCAGGTGATCGGGGTCGACCGGCTTGGTCACGTAGTCGGAGGCCCCCGACTCGATGGCCTTCTCCCGGTCGCCCTTCATCGCCTTCGCGGTGAGCGCGATGATCGGGAGCCCGGCGAACTGCGGCATCCGCCGGATCGCCGTGGTCGTCGCGTACCCGTCCATCTCGGGCATCATGATGTCCATCAGCACGACCGCCACGTCGTCGTGCTGTTCCAGCACCTCGATGCCCTCGCGGCCGTTCTCCGCGTACAGCACGGACAGGCCGTGCTGCTCCAGGACGCTGGTCAGCGCGAAGACGTTGCGGATGTCGTCGTCGACGATCAGCACCTTCTGCCCGCCGAAGCGGATGCCCCGGCGCGGGGTCCGCGCCGCCTGCGGCTCCTGTTCCACGGCCGGCCACTCCTCCAGCTCCGCGGGGGGCCGCTGGTCCTGCTGGAGCGAGACCCGGCGCCGGCGCCGGAACAGCGCCGCCGGGCCGTCCTGCGTCTCCCGGTACGAGGTCGCCTCCGCCGGGGTCCCGGCCTCCGGCGCGGTCAGCTCGGCCGACGCCACCAGGTCCCCCGCCTCCAGCGCCGGCATGGGCGGCTGCTGGTAGCCGTTGGGCGGCAGCTCGCTCGGGTGCAGCGGCAGGTACAGGGTGAACGTCGAACCGCGGCCCGGCTCGCTCTGCGCGTGGATCTCACCGCCGAGCAGCTGCGCGATCTCCCGCGAGATGGACAGCCCCAGGCCCGTGCCGCCGTACTTGCGGCTGGTGGTGCCGTCGGCCTGCTTGAACGCCTCGAAGATCACCCGCATCTTGCTGGCCGCGATGCCGATGCCCGTGTCGCTCACCGAGAACGCGATCAGGTCCGCGTCCGGGTCGGTCAGCGAACCGGCCTCCAGGAGCTGCTCCCTGATGGCCTGCGGGACGTCGTCCCGGGCGGGCCGCATGACCAGCTCGACCGATCCGGAGTCGGTGAACTTCACCGCGTTGGACAGCAGGTTCCGCAGAACCTGCAGCAGCCGCTGCTCGTCGGTGTGCAGGGTGGCCGGCAGCTCCGGCGAGATCCGCACGGACAGGTCCAGGCCCTTCTCCGCGGTCAGCGGCCGGAACGTGGCCTCCACGTAGTCCACGAGCTGCACCAGCGCGATGCGCGTCGGGGAGACGTCCATCTTGCCCGCCTCGACCTTCGACAGGTCGAGGATGTCGTTGATGAGCTGCAGCAGGTCGGACCCGGCGCCGTGGATGGTCTCGGCGAACTCCACCTGCTTCGGGGAGAGGTTGCCCTCCGCGTTGTCCGCGAGCAGCTTGGCGAGGATCAGCAGGGAGTTGAGCGGCGTGCGCAGCTCGTGCGACATGTTCGCCAGGAACTCGCTCTTGTAGCGCATGGACACCGCGAGCTGCTCGGCGCGCTCCTCCAGGACCTGCCGCGCCTCCTCGATCTCGGTGTTCTTCACCTCGATGTCGCGGTTCTGCCGGGCCAGCAGCTCGGCCTTCTCCTCCAGTTCGGCGTTGGACGCCTGGAGCGCCTTCTGCCGCTGCTCCAACTCCGCCGACCGCTCCCGCAGTTGCTCGGTCAGCTCCTGGGACTGCCGCAGCAGCCGCTCGGTCTTGGTGTTGACCGAGATGGTGTTGACGCTGGTCGCGATCATCTCGGCGATCTGGTTGAGGAAGTCCTTCTGGATCGCCGTGAACGGTGTGAACGACGCCAGCTCGACGACGCCGAGCACCTTCCCCTCGAACACCACCGGCAGCACGATCACCTGGGCCGGCGGCGCCTCCCCGAGCCCCGAGGAGATCTTCAGGTAGCCGCTGGGCGCCTTGTCCACCAGGATCGTGCGCTTCTCCATCGCGGCCGTGCCGATCAGCCCCTCACCGGGCTGGAACGACGTCGGCATGGACCCCATCGAGTAGCCGTACGACCCGAGCATCCGCAGCTCGAACTGGTCGTCGTCCGCCGCGGCCAGGTCCTCGCCGTCCACCAGCGGCATGGCGAGGAAGAACGCGCCGTGCTGCGCGGACACCACCGGCGTCAGCTCGCTCATGATCAGCGAGGCGACGTCCTCCAGGTCGCGCCGGCCCTGCATCAGCGCGGAGATGCGGGCCAGGTTGCCCTTCAGCCAGTCCTGCTCCTTGTTGGCGATCGTGGTGTCGCGCAGGTTGGCGATCATCTTGTTGATGTAGTCCTGGAGCTCCTGGATCTCCCCGGACGCGTCCACGTCGATCTTCAGGTTCAGGTCGCCGCGGGTCACCGCGGTCGCCACGCGCGCGATGGCGCGCACCTGCCGGGTGAGGTTCCCGGCCATCTCGTTCACCGACTCCGTCAGGTCCCGCCAGGTGCCGTCCACGTCCCGCACCCGCGCCTGGCCGCCCAGCTGGCCCTCGGTGCCCACCTCGCGGGCCACCCGCGTGACCTCCTCGGCGAACGACGACAGCTGGTCCACCATCGTGTTGATGGTCGTCTTCAGCTCGAGGATCTCCCCGCGCGCGTCGATGTCGATCTTCTTGGTGAGGTCGCCCTTGGCGATGGCCGTGGTGACCATGGCGATGTTCCGCACCTGACCGGTCAGGTTCGACGCCATCTGGTTCACCGACTCGGTGAGGTCCTTCCACGTGCCCGCCACACCCGGCACGTGCGCCTGACCGCCGAGGATGCCGTCCGTGCCCACCTCGCGGGCCACCTTGGTGACCTGCTCGGCGAACGCGCTCAGCGTCTTCACCATCGTGTTGATGGTGTCCGCGAGCTGCGCCACCTCACCGCGCGCCTCGATGCTGACCTGCCGCGTCAGGTCGCCGTTGGCGACGGCCGCGGACACCTGGGAGATGTTCCGCACCTGGGTGGTGAGGTTCTTCGCCATCAGGTTGACGTTGTCGCTCAGGTCCTTCCAGATTCCCGTGACACCCGGCACGTGCGCCTGGCCGCCCAGGATGCCCTCGGTGCCCACCTCACGGGCCACCCGGGTCACCTGCTCCGCGAACGACGACAGCTGGTCCACCATCGTGTTGACGGTGGTCACCAGCGCCAGGATCTCGCCCTTGGCGTCGACGGTGATCTTCTTGGACAGGTCGCCCTTGGCGACCGCCGTGGTGACCTCGGCGATGTTCCGCACCTGAAGGGTCAGGTTGTTCGCCATGCCGTTCACGGACTGCGTGAGGTCCTTCCAGGTGCCGGAGACGCCCTGGACCTCGGCCTGGCCGCCCAGGATGCCCTCGGTGCCCACCTCACGGGCCACCCGGGTGACCTCCTCCGCGAACGACGACAGCTGGTCCACCATCGTGTTCAGCGTGTTCTTGAGCTCGAGGATCTCCCCGCGCGCGTCGACGGTGATCTTCTGCGACAGGTCACCGCGCGCCACCGCCGTCGCCACCTGCGCGATGTTGCGCACCTGGCCGGTCAGGTTGGACGCCATGCCGTTCACGGAGTCCGTCAGGTCCCGCCACACGCCGGCGACGCCGGGCACCTGCGCCTGACCGCCCAGCCGTCCCTCGGTGCCCACCTCACGGGCCACCCGGGTCACCTGGTCGGCGAACGACGACAGCTGGTCGACCATCGTGTTGATGGTGTTCTTCAGCTCGAGGATCTCGCCGCGCGCGTCGACGTCGATCTTCTGCGACAGGTCACCGCGCGCCACCGCCGTGGTGACCTGGGCGATGTTCCGCACCTGGGAGGTGAGGTTGCCGGCCATCGAGTTGACGGAGTCGGTGAGCTCCTTCCAGGTGCCGGACACCCCGGGCACCTGCGCCTGACCGCCCAGCCGTCCCTCGGTGCCCACGTCCCGGGCCATCCGCGTGACCTGGTCGGCGAAGCTCGACAGCTGGTCCACCATCGTGTTGACGGTGTTCTTCAGCTGGAGCATCTCGCCGGAGACGTCCACCGTGACCTTCTGCGACAGGTCGCCGTTGGCCACCGCCGTCGTCACCTGGGCGATGTTCCTCACCTGTCCGGTGAGGTTGCGGAACGCCGTGTTGACGGAATCCGTCAGGTCCTTCCACGTCCCCGCCGCGCCCGGCACCTGCGCCTGACCGCCCAGCTCGCCCTCGACGCCGATCTCCCGCGCCACCCGCGTGACCTCGGCGCCGAACGCCGAGAGCTGGTCGACCATCGTGTTGACGGTGTTCTTCAGCTCCAGCATCTCGCCGGCCACGTCCACGGTGACCTTCTGCGACAGGTCGCCGTTGGCGACCGCCGTGGTGACCGCCGCGATGTCCCTCACCTGAGTGGTGAGGTTCCGGAAGACCGTGTTGACGGAGTCCGTCAGGTCCTTCCACGTCCCCGCCGCGCCCGGCACGTTGGCCTGGCCGCCCAGGCGCCCCTCGGCGCCGACCTCGTTGGCGACTCGGGTGACCTCGTCCGCGAAGATCCGCAGCGTCTCGGTCATCTGGTTGATCGTCTCGGCGAGCTGCGCGACCTCGCCGCGCGCCGGCACCGTCACCTTGCGCGACAGGTCGCCGTTGGCGACCGCCGTCGTCACCTCGGCGATCCCGCGCACCTGCGCGGTGAGATTGCCGGCCATGGTGTTGACGGAGTCGGTGAGCTCCTTCCACACGCCGTCCACGCCCGGCACCTGCGCCTGGCCGCCCAGGGCGCCCTCGGTGCCCACCTCGCGCGCGACGCGGGTCACCTCGGAGGAGAACGCGGAGAGCTGGTCCACCATCGTGTTGACGGTGTTCTTCAGCTCCAGCATCTCCCCCTCGACGTGCACGGTGACCTTGCGGGACAGGTCGCCGCGCGCCACGGCCGTCGTCACCAGCGCGATGTCGCGCACCTGGGCCGTCAGCCGCTCCGCCATCGTGTTCACGGAGTCCGTCAGGTCCTTCCAGGACCCGGACATGCCCCGTACCTGGGCCTGGCCGCCCAGCTTGCCCTCGGTGCCCACCTCGCTGGCCACGCGCGTGACCTCGTCGGTGAACGTCGACAGCTGGTCGACCAGGTTGTTCACGGTCCGCGCGACCTTCAGGAACTCGCCCCGCAGCGGATGCCCGGTCCCCTCCGGCGCCTGCGTCCGCAGCTCCATCCGCGGCGACAGATCACCCTCCGCCACCGCCGACAGCACCCGGCTCACCTCGGAGACCGGCCGTACGAGGTCGTCCACCAGGGCGTTGGAGTGATCGATCGCGGCCGCCCAGGAGCCCTCCGAGGGCCCCGTCTCCAGCCGCTCCGTGAGCTTGCCCTCACGCCCCACCATGCGGCGCACCCGCGCCAGCTCGCCCGTGAGGTGCAGATTGCGGTCGGCGACCTCGTTGAAGACCGCCGCGATCTCCGCCATCACGCCGTCGCCGGTCACCGTGAGGCGCTTGCGGAAGTTTCCGTCCCGCATCGCCACCAGGGCGCCCAGCAGACGGTTCACGGCCGCCGCCTCCACCGTCACGGTGCCGCCCCGGGCCTTCCCCGCCTTGCTCAGGGACTGTCCGCCTTTCGCGCGCGTCGTCTTCGTGCTCCGCGTCGCTGCGCCAGACTCCACTGTGTCCCTCCCGCAGGGGTCGACCATTACCGCTGTGCCCGGTCGCACCGTCCAGGGTGCTCCCGTTGCTCCTTGTTGCTTTTCCCGTCGGAATCGCTGGTCCTGTCGGACCGGGACGCCGTGCCCGACGTTCCGGGGCGCCGCCAGGGGGCTGCTGCCCACCCGGCCCCGACGCCACACTGCCTCCCCGGACCTTCGCTACCAGCCTGCCCAGTGTTTCACCCTCGCGGAACCAGGCCATAACAGTTCGGCAGCTTCGCACATCGTCCGCACACCCGCCGGACGGCGAACACCTCGGACGGAAACACCGCAGACCGGCCTCCGCCCGGACCGCGAAGGTAAGTAACCTTGCATGCGGCTGTCCAGCCACGCCGGCGCGTCCGGCCTGGGCGGTGGCACGAAGACGAGCGGGCATCGGAGGGGCGGCCGCACAACATGACCACCGGACTGATCCCTGGGGAACAGCCCCCGGACCCACGGCCGGCGGACGGCCTGCCGCACCAGCGGCAGGAGCCGGCCGGCCAGGGAGCCATGCCCGTCGAGAACCGGTCGAGGAGTTCTGTGATCACCGCGCGCGCGGCCGCCAGCTTCGAGCCCGTCGGACGATCCGTCGCGAGCGCCCGTTCCTTCGTCCGTGACACCCTCCAGGGCTGGGGCTTCGGCGACATCGTCGACGACGCCGTGGTGCTCACCAGCGAGCTGGTCACCAACGCCGTGGTGCACGCCGGCACCTCCGCCGACCTGCTCTGCCTGCGCAGCGACGACAGCGTGCGGATCGAGGTGGCCGACCGGTATCCCGAGCGTGAGATCCCCCTCCAGGGCTCCCCTGTCGACATGGGCAGCCCCGACCGCGAGGGCGGACGCGGCCTCCAGCTCTGCGCCGCCCTGGCCGGCCACTGGGGCGTCGACTACACGCCCACCCACAAGACCGTCTGGTTCCAGCTCGACCTCCCCGACCGCCCGGTCGGCGCCCGCGCCGCCGGCCCCGCCCTGCCCGCCCACCTGCTGCCGCTCGCCGACACCCGGGTCCGCGTCGCCGTCGTCCAGATCGACCGCGCCGGCTCCATCACCGCCTGGAACGAGGACGCGGAGGAACTGTTCGGCTACACCGCGGAGCAGGTCACCGGCAAGCCCCTCACCGACCTCGCCGCCTGGCCGCACACCCCCGGCACCGGCACCGGCATCGCCGACGCCCTCCAGCTCTCCCGCTGGGAGGGCAGCTACGGCATCCGGGGCGCCCACGGCCGCGTCATCCCCGTGTACGCCTCCCACCTGCGCGTCCGGGACACCGACGGCGAACCGTCAACCGTCTGTCTCCTGGTGCGCGACCACGAACGGGCGGTTCTGCAGACCCCGCTCCGCGGCCCAGCCACGGACACCTCGGGCGGCTCCGAGGGCCAGAGCACCGACCCGTTCGAGGTCTTCATCGGCTCCCCCGCCCCGGACGACCTCGACAGCCTGCTGCAGCGCACGGTGGAGCGCGCCCGCGACATGCTCGACGGCGACTCCGCCTTCCTGCTGCTCGCCACCGACGACGAGACGGAACTGGAGGTCCGTGCCTCCACCGGCCTGCCCTCGGCCCGCCAGCGCTTCGCGCGCGTCCCCGTCGAGGGCGGCTCCGGCCGCTACGGCTCCGCCCGCATGCCGGCCGTCCACGAGGACCTCACGGCCGTCCCCGGCGCGGTCCCCCTCCTCAACGGCACCGGCATGCGCTCGGTCGTCACCGTGCCCCTCAAGGTCGAGGGCCGCCTCACCGGCTCCCTCGGCGTCGCCGCCGAGGCTCCCGGCCGGTACTCCAACGAGGAGGCGCTGCGCCTGCAGTTCGCCGCGGACCGCATCGCCCTGGCCGTGGAGTCCGCCCGCCTGGGTGAACTGGAACGGCTGCGCCGCGGCTCCCTCAGTTTCCTCGTCGAGGCCTCCGACCTGCTGGCCGGCACCCTCGACCGGGACCAGACCCTGGCCCTCATGGCCCAGATGACGGTCCCGACGCTCGCCACCTGGTGCGCGGTCTACACGATCGCCGACCAGTCCTCCGACCCGGACCTGTCCTACGTCCTGCACGAGGACGAGGAGCTTATCGACGGCATCAAGTCGCTGCTGTCGAAGATCCCCCCGCCGGACCCGGTACCCACCCCCGGCGCCCGCGTCTGGTCCGCGCCCGCGGAGGTCGCCCACCAGGCGGCCCTGCGCACGTCCATGCGCAGCCTCGGCCTGAGCGGCGGCCCGACCCGGCACGTCACCACCGGCATCGGCCCGACCCTCGCCACGGCCTCCGCGGTCGGCGGCGAGACGGTGGTCCTCCCGCTGGTGGCCCGCAACCGCGTCATCGGCATGCTGACGCTCGGCAAGCCCACCGACGAGCACTTCCGTCAGGAGATCCTGGAGCTCGCCGAGGACCTGTCCCGCCGGGCCGCCCTGGCCCTGGACAACGCCCGTCTCTACTCCGAGCGCACGGCCATCAGCCAGTCGCTCCAGCGCAGCCTCCTGCCTCCGGAACTGCCGCAGATCGACGGCGTCGAGGTCGAGGTCATCTACCGCGCGGCCGGCGAGGGCAACGAGGTCGGCGGCGACTTCTACGACCTCTTCCCGATCAGCGACGGCGCCTACGGCTTCGCCATCGGCGACGTCTGCGGCACGGGCCCGAACGCGGCGGCCGTCACCGGCCTCGCCCGGCACGCACTGCGTCTGCTGGCCCGGGAGGGCCTCAGCGGCCCGTCGGTCCTGGAGCGCCTGAACTCCGCGATCCTCGACGAGGGGGAACGCAGCCGCTTCCTCACGCTCCTGTACGGCGAGATGCGCCCGCAGGAGGACGGCAGCGCGGAGCTGAAGGTGGTCTGCGCCGGCCACCCCCTGCCGCTCCGCCTCCGTCAGGACGGCACGGTCGAACCGGCGGCCGAGCCGCAACCGCTCCTCGGCGTCCTGGAGGACCTGGAGCTGTACGAGGAGACGGTGACGCTCGACCCGGGCGACGTCCTGCTGTGCGTCACCGACGGCGTCACCGAGCGCCGCGAGGGTTCCAGGATGCTCGGCGACGACGGCCTGGCCGAGGTGCTGACCACGTGTACGGGCCTGACGGCCGGTGCGGTCGCGGCCCGCATCATGCGCGCGGTGGAACGCTTCGCCTCGGACGCGCCGTCCGACGACATGGCGATCCTCGCGATGCGGGTGCCGGGCCTCCAGCAGGACTGACTCCCACCGCGCCCCGGGCATGAGAAAGGCCCCGCCCAATGGGCGGGGCCTTTTCCGCGAGCCCCCAAACGGAATCGAACCGTTGACCTTCTCCTTACCATGGAGACGCTCTACCGACTGAGCTATAGGGGCCTGTCGTCGCTTCGGTTTCCCTCGCGGCAACGGAATAGATCATACCCCGAAGGGAGCCGTGCTCCCAACCACGCTCAGAGGGCAGGCGCGAGCAGCCCTCCCAGCGCGTTGCACACAGACGCTATCCGGTGCATGTCCCGCTTGGTCAGGGAGGCGTCGACGGGCAGAGCGAGCGTCTCGTCGGCGGCCCGCTCGGTCTCCGGCAGCGACACGGAACACCGGAAATCGGGAAGCCGGTGCACGGGTGTCCGCACGGGTATCCGGCAGGCAACTCCCTTCGCCCGTACGGCACGTGCGAAGGCATCCCGGTCGGGCCGGCCGTTCCCGGGCACCCGCACGACGTACTGGTGATAGCTGTGGCCGGCGCCTCCCTCCGGCGTCCGCACCCCCCGCAGCCGCGCATCGAGATACGCGGCCCGCTCCCGCCGCCGCGCCGTCTCGTCGTGGGACGACGCGTCCAACTCCGCGTGCTCCAGCACCAGGAGCCCGCGCCGCTGTCCGAGCGCGTGCAACTGCCCCATGTCGGCGGACCGTCCGAAACGGTGGACGACCACCACCGCCGCGGTCCGCGAAGTCAGCTCCGCCTCGACCGCAGCCGGGTCCAGGCAGTACGTCACCGGATCTATGTCGGCGAACACCGGCAGCGCTCCCGCGAGCGTCACGGCCTGCGCGACCTCCACGTTGCCGAAGGCCGGTACGACGACCTCGTCACCGACTCCGACGCCGGCCGCCCTGAGCAGTGCAGCAGTTCCCATGCCGACGATGCTCGGCAGGCAACGTGAACGTCAAGTGACGGACAACAAAAAAGGGTTGGTCCCTGAACGGAAGTTCAGGGACCAACCCTCGTAAGATTTGTTCGGCGGCGTCCTACTCTCCCACAGGGTCCCCCCTGCAGTACCATCGGCGCTGTAAGGCTTAGCTTCCGGGTTCGGAATGTAACCGGGCGT
>NZ_JBIWGC010000019.1:100339-134591 GCF_044763335.1 Streptomyces sp. NPDC096105 | reverse complement strand
AGCAGCGGCATCGGGTCGCTGCTGGTGACCAGCTCCCGCAGCGGATGCCGGGCCAGCACCGCGTCCACCTCCGGCGTCAACGCCGCCGCCAGGCGCGTGGCGCAGGGGAGGGTGTCGTCGCGCAGGGCCGCGGCGGCCGCGAGGATCACGTCCTGTCCGGCGTCGCGCGGCACCCCGGCCGCGGCGCGCGCGAAGAGGTCGGCACCCTCCTCCAGGACCAGCCCGGTGTCGATGCCCGCCGGGACCTTGATCTGCGCGTGGTGCCGCCAGGTGGTGACCGGGTCGCCCCAGGCCTCGACGCGGTAGGTCCAGTGGCCGGGCGCGTCCGCGACCACCTCCGCGCCCCACCGGTCCGTGCCCGGCGCCAGCTCCCGCATCGGCGTGAACGGCCCCGGACGCCCTTCCGGGTCCTTCAGCACCACGTTGGCCGCGACCGCGTCGTGCCCCTCGCGGAACACGGTCGCCGTCACCTCGAACGACTCGCCCACCACGGCCTTCGCCGGACGTCTGCCGCGGTCGACGGACGGCCGGACGTCCCGCACCGGGACACGACCGATGGTCGGGATCGTCTTCATGGGCCTGTGCACCTCCGCCGCTCGCGATGCCCGGGCAGGCGCCCGGGCATGGGACCACATGGAGGCGGGAAGGTCATCGCCTTCCCGCCGGGGAGCGCCGCTCGACGGCCGGCGGACCGCGTCGGACCGTGGCGGCCGGACGGGGCCGGTCGTCCTGTTCCTGCAGACAGGTGACGAGCGTCGTGCGCAGGTACCGTTCCGCGGCGTCGGCCGCCTCCCGCGCGCAGCGCTTCCCCATCAGCACGCAGAGGGTGTAGCCGGAGTCCTCGAAGGTCGCCCGCACCGTGTGGTCGGTGGGGGCGGCCAGCATCACGCGTTCCCAGGCCCGGTAACGACGCAACTGCCGGGCGACTTCGGCTTTTGCGGGGAGCAGCATGCGCCGTTCACCTCTCCGGGGCTCGATGGGTGCGCGTTGTCCCGACGGTCGGGCGGAGCCGTGCGCACCGGTGCACGGACCCGTAACGGCGATCGAGGTCTTCACTCATGGTGCACGGACAGTGACCCGACGTCTTGTTGGAATTTCAACCATTAATCCGCGGTGACCGGGCGGGCCGGTGCGGCTCCGGTGTGCTCAGATGTCGCCCCATGCGCCTCACTCGTGCGCTCGTGTTGCACGAATGGACCAACCCCCTCAGTCTGAAGGTGACTCAGAAGCGACACCCGCTCACGTTCCGTGTCCGGGGGCCCGTCCGTCGGACGGGAGGAGTGCGAGCCTCGCGGTGAGGAGCCGACGACGATGAAGACCGCAGTGCCCTGCTACTACCACCTCGACGTGGAAGTCAGCCCGGAGAGGGTGGGACAGGTCAGCCGGATACTGGCCGCTCACCTCCGGTTCTGGGATCTGGAGAACCTCATGGAGCCCGTCTGCGGCGGCACCGAGATGCTGCTGCGCGCCATCGACGAGCACGCCACCGACAAGAACATCTCGATCGAGATGTGGTGGAACGGCCAGCACCTCATCACGGCCATCGCGGACAACGACCGCGCGCTGCGCCCCGACCAGGAACTGCGCGGCTGCCTCGAGCACCTCGCCGCCAGCAGCGACGGCTGGGGCTGCTGCGCCACCGAGACCGGCAGCAAGGTCATCTGGTTCTCGCAGCGCGCCCGCGCCGGCGAACGCGTGCCCCTCGTGCCCACCGCGCCCGACCCGCGCGAGAGCGAGGGACTGGACCTGCCCCGCGAGGTGAACGTCACCACGGTCACCGCACGGGTGCGAACGCCCGGCGGCCTCCTGGAGGAGGTCCGGTGACCCGGCGACACGACCGGAAAGGGGCGCCCGCCTGGAGCGGGCGCCCCTACCCGCTGGGTGCGACCTACGACGGCGAGGGCACCAACTTCGCGCTGTTCAGCGAGGTCGCCGAACGCGTCGACCTGATCCTGGTGGACGACGACGGCCGGCACCGTACGGTACGGCTCACCGAGGTCGACGGCTTCGTCTGGCACGGCTACCTGCCCGGGGTCGGACCCGGCCGGCGCTACGGCTACCGGGTGCACGGCCCCTGGGCCCCGGCCGCCGGCCACCGCTGCAATCCGGCGAAACTGCTCCTCGACCCGTACGCCACCGCGGTCGACGGCCAGATCGACAACCACCCCTCGCTGTACGAGCGGAATCCCCACGGGCCCGACCCGGCGGACAGCGCGGGCCACACCATGCTCGGCGTGGTGACCGACCCGGCCTTCGACTGGGGCGACGACAGACGCCCCGGCCGCCCGTACTCCGACACCGTGATCTACGAGACCCACGTCAAAGGGCTCACCCGCACCCACCCCGACGTCCCGCCGGAACTGCGCGGCACCTACGCCGGTCTGGCGCACCCCTCGGTGATCGAGCACCTCACCTCGCTCGGCGTCACCGCGGTGGAGCTGATGCCGGTGCACCAGTTCGTCCAGGACGGCGTGCTCCAGGGGCGGGGCCTGGCCAACTACTGGGGCTACAACACCATCGGCTTCTTCGCCCCGCACAACGCCTACTCCGCCCGCGGCACCCGCGGCCAGCAGGTCACGGAGTTCAAGGAGATGGTCAAGGCGCTGCACGCGGCCGGGCTCGAGGTGATCCTGGACGTCGTCTACAACCACACCGCCGAGGGCAACGAGAAGGGCCCCACCCTCTCCTTCCGGGGCATCGACAACTCCTCGTACTACCGGCTGGTGGACGGCGACTGGCGGCACTACTACGACACCACCGGAACCGGCAACAGCCTGCTGATGCGCCACCCCTACGTGCTGCAGCTCATCATGGACTCGCTGCGGTACTGGGTCACCGAGATGCACGTCGACGGGTTCCGCTTCGACCTCGCGGCCACCCTGGCCCGGCAGTTCCACGAGGTGGACCGGCTCTCGGCGTTCTTCGACCTGATCCAGCAGGACCCGGTGATCAGCCGCGTCAAGCTCATCGCGGAGCCCTGGGACGTCGGTGAGGGCGGCTACCAGGTCGGCAACTTCCCCCCGCTGTGGTCGGAGTGGAACGGCAAGTACCGCGACGCGGTCAGGGACTTCTGGCGCGGCGAGGACCACACCCTCGGTGAGTTCGCCTCCCGGCTGACCGGCTCCTCCGACCTGTACGCCCACCACCGGCGCCGGCCCCGCGCCAGCGTCAACTTCGTCACCGCGCACGACGGTTTCACCCTGCGCGACCTGGTCTCGTACAACGCCAAGCACAACGAGGCCAACGGCGAGGACAACCAGGACGGCGAGAACGACAACCGCTCCTGGAACTGCGGCGCGGAGGGCCCCACCCGCGACCCGGCCGTGCGGGAACTGCGCGCCCGGCAGCAGCGCAACTTCCTGGCCACGCTGCTGCTGTCGCAGGGCATCCCGATGCTCTCGCACGGCGACGAGGTGGGCCGCACCCAGCGCGGCAACAACAACGCCTACTGCCAGGACAACGAGATCAGCTGGATCGACTGGCGGCAGGGCGACGAGCAGCGCGCCCTGCTCGCCTTCACCCGCCGGCTGATCGCCCTGCGCCGCGACCACCCGGTGCTGCGCCGGCGCCGCTTCTTCCTGGGCGAGACCGTGCGCCACGCGGACCAGCCGCTGCCCGACCTGGTGTGGCTGGCGCCCGACGCGCGGGAGATGACCGACGACGACTGGATGCGCCCCGACGCCCACTCGGTCGGCGTGTTCCTCAACGGCGACGCCATCGCCGAACCGGACCCGCGCGGCCGGCCCGTCATCGACGACTCGTTCCTGCTGCTGCTCAACAGCCACTGGGAGCCGGTCGGCTTCCGGCTGCCGGACGCCTCCTACGGTGAACGGTGGACGGCGCTGGTCGACACCGCCGACCCGGACGGCGTCCCCGACGAGGCGGAACGCAAGGCGGGCACCCGGCTGGCCGTGGACGCGCGCAGCCTGGTGCTGCTGTCCCGCCCCTCGCACACCGCGCGGTGACCGGGCGGCCCCGGGGAGGTGTCAGTGCCCGCGGCGCGAGGTGACCGTGAACCGGGCGCCCTCGTTGTCGCTCAGCACCGCCTCCTCGGGGTCCAGGGACAGCACGCCGCCCCCGTGCTCCTCGGCGGCGCGGGCGCAGGCGGCCACGTCCGGCACGGTGAAGTGGACCTGCCAGTGCGGCCGGATCCGCGGGTCGGGCGCCGACCCCAGCGCACCCGAGGTGATGAGCGCCACCACGGCCCCGCCGCTGCGCAGCACCACTTCCTCGCCCTCGTAGTTCACCTCGCAGCCGCCGGGACCGCCGGACGCCCAGTCGAAGACCTCGCCGTAGAAGATCGCCGCGTCGAACGCGTCACGGGTGTGCAGCCGGATGAACGCCAGCTGCGCCTGGCGCCAGGTGTGCCAGTCGGAGAACAGCTCGCCCTCCCACACGCCGAACGTCGCTCCGTCCCGGTCCGCGAGCAGCGCCGCGCGCCCCGGCGGCAGGGAGATGGGGCCGACCGCGGCGGTCCCGCCGCGCTCCTGCACCCGCGCCGCCGCCTCGTCGGCGCTGCGCACCGCGAAGTACGGCGTCCACGCCACCGCCGTCTGCCACATTCCGGCGACCGCGGCGACGCCCGCCACCGGCCGGCCGTCCGCCAGGGCGACCCGGAACCGGTCGCCCAGCCGCATCGGACGCCACTCCCAGCCCAGGACGGCGCCGTAGAAGTCCTCGGTCGTCCTGAGGTCGTGGCTGGTCAGACTCACCCAGCAGGGCGCCCCGTAGACGGTGTGCGCCGAGACGACGCCCGTCGCGCCGGAGGGGGAGGTCATGTCGTGGTTCATAGCGGTCGCGTCCTGATCTTCGTCGGCCCGGCAGCCACCCGGATGGCACCAGTGTCCGCGGGGCACCGGCCCGGGCGCCTGCCGGGTACCCCGGCGGCGGCCGCGAAACGGTGCCCCCCCGGCCACCCGCGGGCCACCCCGGTGGCAGGGGGCGGACCGAGTGGCGACCATGGAGGGACCGGACACTGGGTGAAGGCACTCAAGCACCGAACGAAGGCACCACGAGAGCGGCACACCGGAACCGGAGGTGACCATGCCCACGGACGGGGGCGCGGACCGGATCCTCCAGCTGGAGAGAGAAGTTCGGCAGCTGAAGGACGCGGTCGTCTCGCACGCGGTGGTGGACCAGGCCATCGGAATGATCGTCGCACTCGGGCGGGTCTCGCCCGACCAGGGCTGGACGGTGCTGAAGGAGGTGTCCCAGCGGACCAACATCAAGCTCCGCAGCATCGCCGACATGATCCTCGTCTGGGGACGCACGGGCACGCTGCCGACCGAGGTCCGCACGGTCCTCGAGGAGGTCCTCGACCGCCTCGGCCCCACCCGCCTCCCGGACGTCCCCCCGGAGTCCTGAACCCCGGCGCCGGGTGCGGCCGGGGCCCTCGCGTCCCGGTCAGCCGGCGTCGGACGACGACAGCTCCTCGCGCACCTGGGCGAAGCAGCTGCTCAGCAGCCGGGAGACGTGCATCTGGGAGATGCCCAGCTGGTCGGCGATGCCGCTCTGCGTCATCCCCTTGAAGAAGCGCAGATAGAGGATGAGCCGCTCCCGCTCCGGCAGCGCCTCCAGACAGGGCCGCACCGCCACCCGGTCCACGACGGCGTCGTAGGCCGGGTCCGGACCGCCGATGGAGTCGCCCAGCGCGTACCCGTCCGTGCCCGGCATCTCCGCCTCCAGCGAGAGCGCGGAGAAGCACTCCAGCGCCTCCGTCCCGGTACGCACCTCGTCCTCCGTCAGCCGGGCGTGCGCGGCGATCTCGGCGACCGTGGGCGTCCGCCCCGGCGTCGTCTGCGACAGCTCCTTCACCGCGGCGCGCACCCGGTTGCGCAGGTCCTGCACCCGGCGCGGCACGTGCAGGGTCCACATGTGGTCGCGGAAGTGGCGCTTGATCTCGCCCGTGACGGTCGGCACCGCGTACGCCTCGAAGGCGTTCCCGCGCGCCGGATCGTAGTGGTCCACGGCCTTCACCAGACCCAGGGCCGCCACCTGGTACAGGTCCTCCAGGGCCTCTCCCCGGCCGCGGAACCGGACGGCGATGCGCTCGGCCATCGGCAGCCACGCCGTGACCAGCTCGTCGCGCAGCCTCCGGCGCTCCGGCCCGTCGGGCAGCGAGGCCAGACGCTCGAAGTCACGGGTCGTCTCGGGGGCGTCGTCATGGGAGTGGGGCTTCCTGGGACCGACGGTACGCATCACGCGCGCACCTCCCTGAGCGGGTGCCGGATGGACAGAACACACGTGCCTCCTGTCCGAAGCACTGAGCATTCCTTTCCCGGTGCGCCGCGATTTCAAAACGGCTCCGGGAAATACGTCGCGGGCGCGTCGCGGGAAATTCGGGAATGGTGCACGCTGCGGAATCGAGGGAATTCGGGGCGTGCATGACGGGGCGCTGGTGCGCGGGTGCGTGACCGGCCCGGCGGGGGAGGGGCGCGGTGCGCCGCCGGCGGGCGGACGATCACCGCGGCGGACGTGATGTACGGCACGCCCGGGCGGCGCGCCGGTGGTCCGGCCGGGCGATTCCTCCTGCGCAGCGCTTGATCGGCGATCAGATCGGGCGAACTGCCTGACCACAGCGCATTCCGCTCGTTTGACAGTGCGCCGAGCCCACAGATAGGAAGCAGCGGACAGAAGTCGAGAGGTGCACTGTGGACGAGCCGAACGTGGTCGGGGACTGGCAGGAGTACGACGAGCATGCCGGTCTGCGGGTCCGCGTCCATCGTCTGGAGGCGGGCGAACCGCCGCGCGGGCGGGACGAGGCCGCCGAAGGGCTGTCGTACTTCCGGGTCCGGGTGACCGTGGAAAACCGGGGCGACCGCCCCGTGTGCATTCATCTCGAGGACGGTCAGATCGATGTGCGCACCGGCCCCGACGGCGAGAGCGCGTTCATCGACTGGCGCAACTCGCAATTCATCGAGGGATTCGACGTCTATCCGCTGCGCCGCGCCACCGCCGTGCTCCACGCGGCCGCGCCCGAGCGGTTCCTGGGGCAGGTCGACGTCCAGGTGCAGGTGCGCGCCGACGAGGAGTGGGCCGGACGCCGGCTGTGGACGGGCGGCGTCGGCGTGCTCGAACCCGCGCCGGGCGCGACGGCCGGGGCGGCCCGGGAGAGCCTCGCCCAGCAGGTGAGCCTGTTCCTCCAGGAGCAGGCGGAGGAGGGCACCGCCTGACGCCGCCGCCCGGGGTGTTCAGCGCGGGATGCCGTCGATGACCTCACGGGCGCCCTGACGCAGCAGCGCCACGGCGACCGAGGTGCCGAGCGTCGCCGGGTCCAGCCGCCCCGCCCATTCGTGGGCGTTCAGCCGGGTCTTGCCGTCCGGGGTGAAGACGCAGGCGCGCAAGGACAGTTCACCGCTCCGGTCCACCCGGGCGAGGCCCGCGATCGGGCTGTTGCAGTGTCCCTGCAGCACATGCAGCAGCATCCGCTCGGCGGTGGTCTCGCGGTGGGTGCCGGGGTCGTCGAGCACGGCGGCCGCCTCGATCAGGCCGGTGTCGCCCTCCCGGCACTGCAGCGCGAGGACGCCCGCTCCGACCGGCGGCAGCATCACGTCGGGGGACAGCACCTCGCTGATCACGTCGCTCCGGCCGATCCGCTCCAGGCCGGCGGCCGCGAGCAGCAGCGCGTCCACCTCGCCCTCCGCGGGCTTCGCGAGCCTCCGGTTGGCGTTCCCGCGCAGCGGCACGCACCGCAGCTGCGGATGGGTGGCGGCGAGCTGGGCGACCCGGCGCACCGACGAGGTCCCGATCCGGGTGCCGGGCGGCAGCTCGTCCAGGGTGAGGCCGTCCGGGTGCACCAGCGCGTCGCGGACGTCGTCCCGTTTCAGGAACGCCGCGAACACCGTGCCCGCGGGGAGCGGCCGGTCGGCGGGCACGTCCTTCACGCAGTGCACCGCGAGGTCCGCCTCCCCGGCCAGCAGCGCGGTGTCCACCTCCTTGGTGAACGCACCCTTGCCCTCCACCTGTGACAGATCGCCCAGCCACTTGTCCCCGGTGGTGCGCACCGGGACGACCTCGGTGCGCGTTCCGGGGCGGACCGCGGCCAACTCCGCCCGCACGCGCTCCACCTGGGCGAGTGCCATGGGTGAGTCGCGGGAGACGACACGGATCGGTTCCGGGAGGGCCCTGGCGTCACGACAGACCCCGGTCGCCCCCCGGCGCCGGGGGGCACGGCGTCGCACCCCCGGGCGCCAACTCGTCCGTCACTGTCATCCGTTCGGGTCGAAGGGGATGCCGGACGGCTTGGCCGCGGCGAGGTGCGAGGCGAAGCTGCCGTCCTTGAGGCCGAAGTGGGCGCTGCCGAAGTCGTGGGCGGCGAGCTTCTCGCGCAGCCCCGGCGGGTAGCCGTTCCAGCCGACCAGCGGCGGGTACTGCCAGGTGCCCCGGTGGTTCTCCGGCGGTTCGTCGCCCGCGCTCGCCAGGCGGAAGCAGTGGGTGCCGATGCCGTCCTTGTGGTAGACGACCTTCGGGTGGGTGCCCTCGAAGCGGACCGACGAGCGGGGGTGGATCGCGAACGAGCCGTGCCGGGACGTCGCCACGTACTGCACGGTGTCGTTCCGCACCCACACCACGACGTGCTCCCAGTCGTGGCGGTGCCCGCCGAGGCCGACGCCCGGCAGCGCCTGGTCCTTCTCGAAGTACAGCGCGTAGACCACGGCGCACCAGCCGTTGTTGCACGTGGCGCGCGCATAGCTGTTGGTGTTGTCCAGGTCGGACGCGTCACGGCAGTCGCCGTTCAGGGCGCCGGTCGGTCTCAGGCCCGTGTTGACCGAGCCGTCGGGGCCGATCGCCGGGGAGGAGTAGCAGCCGTCGGTGTCGTAGTCGTAGGCCGGCTGGTAGGTCCGCTCCAGGTCGTCGGCGTTCGCGGGGAGCGCGGGCGGGGGAGCAGCGAAGGCCGTGGCGGGGAAGGCGACGACCAGGGCGGCGGCGGCCAGGCCGGTCAGCCATCTCCTGGTGTGCGTACGGGGGGTGTTCGGCGGCACTGCGTCCTCCTCGTGGCCAGGCGCGGCCCAACGGCTGTGGGAAGCTGGGGAGTTCACAGCATTCCGGTCGGATGTGCTCATGCCAAGAGGGGGTGTGGGTCGAGAGGGGGGCGCGTCCCGGGTGTGACGGGGGGCGCTTCCGGATCACCCCGGGTCGTCGGGGGACCGGCCGCCGCGTCCTCGGGCGGGAGATCCGGTCCGAGCCGCAGCCGGGACGGCCGGCGCGGCCTGCCCTGCCGGGTCCGGGTGCGGTGACGCACTTCACCGGCCGGCCGGGGCGCCACCCGCCGCGCGCCCGGCACGGCGGCCGGCGGGCGCGGCTCGGGGCGTCCGCCGGTGACGTCCCGGCCGGACCGGGGGCGCGGCACGATGCCGCCGTCGCCCGGGAGGTGGACCGCCACCCGCTGCCCGTCCTGCTCGGCCCCGTGCGCCCGGCGTGCGTCCGCCGCCGGGGGCGGCGGCCGGCCGGGCGTGGCGAGCGTGGGCGGGAGCGGCGGCGGGGCCCCGGGTGAGGTGGGGGCGCCGCCGTCCGGGTCCACGCGTCCGGCCTCGCCGTTCCGTCCGGACGGAGCGCGAACGGAGCGGTCCGTTCCGTACCGTTCAGTTGATTGAGTTACGCAACGAGATGGTACGGTGCGGTCATGTCCACACCCTCGCCTTCCGACGTCCCCGCCTCCCCGGAGGTGGTCGACATCGAGCGCGCGCTGTACCGCATCACGTACCTCACGTCGCGCGCCCGGCAGCACGAGCGGCTGATGGCCGCGGCGGGCGTGCCGCTCGACCGGCCCGGAGCGGCGCTGCTGCGGAAGATGGCCGACGCCCGGCCGATGCGGCCGGGGGAGCTGGCGGCGCGGCTGGGTGTGGAGGCGTCGCACGTCACGCGCACGGCGCAGCACCTGGAGAAGTCCGGCCACGTCGTCCGCGTCCCCGACCCGGACGACCGCCGCGCCCAGCGCATCGAGCTCACCGACGCCGGCCGGGAGGCCGTCCTCCGGATCCGCGAGACCGGGGTCCGCGGCATACAGGCCGCCCTGGCCCACTGGTCCGCGGACGACCTGCGGCAGCTCGCCACCCTCTTCCACCGCATGGTCGACGACTTCCTCACCCACGCGGAGAACGCGGACGCGCCGTCCACGGCCACGGACTGAACTCCGGCTCTCCCGCGCCGCCGCTGCCTTACCGTCCGGTAACGTGCGCGGCAGTCATCGGAGGAGGAACCGTGTCACGGTCCGTACGCTCGCCCCTGCTGCTCGCCGGCCTGCTGGCCGCCGCGGGCACCGCGCACTTCGCCGCGCCCCGGCGGTTCGACCCCATCGTCCCGCGCTCCCTGCCCGGCTCGCCCCGCTCCTGGACGTACGCCAGCGGCGCCGCCGAACTGGCGCTGGCCGCCGGGGTGGCGCTGCCCCGCACCCGCAGGGCCGCCGCCCTGGCCGCGGCGGCGTTCTTCGCCGGAGTGTTCCCCGCCAACGTGAAGATGGCCGTCGACTGGCGCCACCGCCCCGCCCCGCAGCGGGCCGTCGCGTACGGCCGGCTGCCGCTGCAGGTGCCGCTGGTGCTGTGGGCGCGCGGCGTCGCCAGGGGTGCGGAGGGCAGGGCATGAGCGCGCGCGTGGAGAAGGGCGACACGGTCGAGGACTTCGCCGCCCCGGACGAGACCGGCACCGTCCGCCGGCTGTCCGAGCTGCTCGCCGACGGCCCGGTGGTGCTGTTCTTCTACCCCGCCGCCCTGAGCCCCGGCTGCACCGCGCAGGCCTGCCGCTTCCGCGACCTCGCCGCCGAGTTCGCCGAGGCGGGCGCCCGTCCGGTCGGCGTCAGCGCGGACCCGGTCGAACGGCAGGCCGAGTTCGCCGGACGGCACACCCTCGGCATGCCCCTGCTGTCCGACGCCGACGGGGCGGTCCGCGAGCTGTTCGGCGTCAAGCGGGGCATCTCCGTGGCCCCCGCCAAGCGGGCCACCTTCGTCATTGGCCAGGACCGGACCGTCCTGGAGGTCGTACGCAGCGAGCTGCGCATGAACGCGCACGCGGACAAGGCGCTCGCCGCCCTGCGCGCCCGCCGGGGCTGACACCGCCCCTGCCCCGGACGCACCCGCCGCGGTTGAGAGGAGACGGCCGCGGGTCGATGCTGGACCAATGGACGACGCCTCCGCCGCGCTGGTCGTCGATGCCCGCGGCGTCGTGACGGGGTGGAGCGAGGGAGCCCGGCGGCTGACCGGGTTCTCCGCCGACGAGGCCGTGGGACGCCCCGTACGGGACCTGCTCGCCGGGGAACCGGGCGGCCGGCACGACCCGCCCTGCCGTCCCGCTGTGCCCGTGGAAGTCGTCACGGTGCGTCACCGCGACGGACACCCGGTGACGCTCCGGCTGGCGGTGTGCCCCGTCCGTGGTCCCGGTGACGCGGACGCCGGGTACGTGGTCACCGCCGTGCCCGCCGGAGCGGAGGAGACGACGCTGGCCGGCCAGGTCTTCGAACAGTCGTCCCTGCCGATCTCGGTGCTCGACACCGAGCACCGCTTCGTCCGGATCAACGCCGCCGCCTGTGAGGAGTTGGGCGGGTCCGAGCAGGACCTGCTCGGCCGGCCCTTCCTCGACGTCACCGGTGCGGAGGAAGGCACCCGCAGCATCGACCGGCACGTGCGCACGGTCGCCGAGACCGGCCGTCCCCTGCGCGACGAGACCTACAGCCAGGCTGCCGCCGCCGGCCCGGACCAGCAGGCGTGGGACGTGGAGATGTGGCCCGTGCGCGACGCCGCCGGCCGGCTGGTCGCCACCGCGCTGGCCGGCCTGGACAGCACCGAACAGCACCGCGCACGGCGCCGGCTGGTGCTGCTCGACGAGGCCGCCGCGGCCCTCGGCACCACCCTCGACGTGATCCGCACCGCCGAGGAACTCGTGGAGCTCCTGGTGCCGGACTTCGCCGACTTCGCCGCCGTCGACCTGCTCGACTGGGTGCTCGACGCGGAGGCGCCCCCGCTCAGGGGCGACGCCGAGGCCGTCCTGCGCCGTGCGGCGCACGCCTCGTCGGGACCGGGTGCGCCCGACACCGTCGTCCCCCTCGGCCGCGCCGACGTCCACCCGCCCTACTCACCGCCCGCCCGGGCGCTGCGCGAGGGCAGAGCGGTCATCGCCCGGACCGGCGAACCGGACTTCGACCGGTGGATGGCCGAACGCGGCGCCGAGGCGCTGCGCACGCGCACCACGAGGCCCCCCGGTATCCACACGGAGCTCGCCGTGCCGCTGCGCGCCCGCGGCACCACGCTCGGCGTGGCGCTCGCCGTCCGCAACGTCCGCCGCGACGGGTTCGCCGCCGACGACGCCCTGCTGGCCGAGGAGATCGCCAGCAGGGCCGCCGTCAGCGTCGACAACGCCCGACGCTTCGCCCGGGAACGCGCCACCGCGCTGACCCTGCAGCACAGCCTGCTGCCGAGGGTGCTGCCCGGGCAGGCCGCCGTCGAGATCGCCCACCGCTACCTGCCCTCCGCGTCCGCGGCCGGCATCGGCGGCGACTGGTTCGACGTCATCCCGCTGTCCGGCACCCGGGTCGCCCTGGTCGTCGGGGACGTCGTCGGACACGGCATCCCCTCCACGGCCACCATGGGCCGGCTCTGCACGGCCGTGCGCACCCTCGCGGACGTCGACCTGCCGCCCGAGGAACTGCTCACCCACCTGGACGACCTGGTCACCCACCTCGCCGCGGACGACCGCGAGGACGTGCCGGAACTCGGCGCCACCTGCCTGTACGCCGTCTACGACCCGGTCTCCCGCCGTCTGACGGTGGCCGCCGCCGGACACCCCGCGCCCGCCCTGCTGATGCCCGACGGCGCCTGCCGGCTCGTGCCGCTGAACCCGGGGCCGCCCCTGGGCGTGGGCGGGCTGCCGTTCGAGGCGACCGAACTGGAGCTGCCGGAGGGCTGCGTCGTCGCCTTCTACACCGACGGGCTCGTCCAGGGCCGGGGCCGCGACATCGACCACGCCACCCGGGAGCTGTGCCGCGCCCTCGCGGCGCCCGCCGAGTCGCTGGACGCCCTGTGCGACGTCGTGCTCAAGGCGGTGCTGCCCGAGGAGCCCGGTGACGACGTCGCCCTGCTGCTCGCCCGCACCCGCGCCCTGGGCGCCGGACAGGTCGCCGCACGGGACGTCTCCCCGGACCCCGGCGCGGTGCAGGCCGTGCGGCAGTGGGCGGTCGACCTGCTGTCCGCCTGGGAGCTGGACGACGTCGCCTTCGTCACCGAACTCGTGGTCAGCGAGCTGGTCACCAACGCCATCCGCTACGGGGAGCCCCCGATCCGGCTGCGGCTGATCCGCGACCGCACCCTCATCTGCGAGGTCACCGACGCCAGCCCCACCTCGCCCCATCTGCGCCGGGCGCACGCCTTCGACGAGGGCGGCCGGGGACTGCTGCTGGTGGCCCAGCTCACCCAGCGCTGGGGGAGCCGGCAGACGGACGGCGGCAAGACCATCTGGGCGGAACAGGTCCTCCCGCGCCGCTGACCCGCCGAACGCCACGGCTCGGCCGTCCTCCCCGGCGGCCTGCGCGAGCGTGCGGCCCGTACGGGCGGAACGCGCCGGCGGGGACCGGGCGCGCCCCGGCCGCCGCCCCCGGCCGCCCGCGCCGGCAGCCACGCCTCCTCGCCGTCGTCCCCGCCGCGGAAGCGGGTCAGGGCGTACGCGCCGCTCCCTTCGCCGGACCGTCCGTACGAGCGGCCCCCGGACACCCGGTCAGAACTCCTCGTGCGCCTCCGGGTCACCGCCGATCCGCCGGTGCGCCCGGTCCGAGACGGTCCGCATCTGGGCGTCGTCCAGCTCGAAGCCGAACACGTCCAGGTTGGCGCGCTGCCGCGCGGGGTCGGACGACTTCGGCACCGGCAGCGCGCCGAGCTGGACGTGCCAGCGCAGCACCGCCTGCGCCGGGGTGACGCCGTGCGCGTCGGCGACGGCGGCCACCGCGAGGTCGTCCAGCAGCCGCGAACCGCGGCCCAGCGGGCTCCAGCTCTCGGTGAGCACGCCCTTGTCCGCGTGGTGGGCGCGCAGCTCCTCCTGCGGGAAGAACGGGTGCAGTTCGACCTGGTTGACCGAGGGCAGCACCCCGGTCTCCCTCTCCAGCCGTCCGATGTGGGCGGGCGTGAAGTTGGAGACGCCGATGGAGCGGACCAGACCGTCCTCCCGGAGCTTGATCATCGCCTTCCAGGAGTCGACGTACCGGTCGACGCGGGGGAGTGGCCAGTGGATCAGGTACAGGTCGACGTAGTCCAGGCCGAGGCGGGCGCGGGACTCCTCGAAGGAGGCGAGGGTCTCCTCGTAGCCGTGGTGACGGCCGGGGAGCTTCGTCGTCACGACGATCTCCTCGCGCGGGACGCCGGCGCCCGCCACGGCCCGCCCCACCCCGGTCTCGTTGCGGTAGTTGGCGGCCGTGTCGATCAGGCGGTAGCCGGCCTCGAGGGCGGACGTCACGGCCCGCTCCGCCTCGGCGTCGTCCATCGGCCAGGTGCCCAGGCCCAGGGCGGGGAGCGTGGTGCCGTCGTTGAGGGTGTGCTGCGGGATGCTCGTCACGGGAGGGCCCCTCCGGTCGCGGTGTCGTCCTCCCAGCGTCGGTCACGGCGGGGGCGGTGATCAACCGGATGGGCCCGGCACGCCGTCCGGGGCCCTGTCGCCAGGGCACGCTTCCGCTGCCACGATCGTCCCGGGAGCCGGTCCGTCCGGGGCCGGCGGGGACGAGCGACGGAGTGGGACGCATGACGACGGACAGCCGCGCCGGGACGGACCGCGAGCACCCGGGGAAGCCGGCGGTGCACCCCGTGGCCGGGCACATCGGGGCCGACATCACGGGGGTGGACCTCGCCGGGAACCTGGACGAGGAGACGGTCGCCTTGATCCGGGCGGCGGTGCTGCGCTGGAAGGTGGTCTTCTTCCGCGGCCAGCGCCTGGACCACGCCGGGCACGTGGCGCTGGCCCGCCGGTTCGGCGAACCGGTCGTCCTGCCCCGCCGGGGCTCGGCCTCCCCGGCGGACTTCCCCGAGATCGAGACGACCGCCGACCGCCTGGAACTCGGCGGCCGCTTCGGCATGGACCACGACGAATGGCTGCGGCGCCGCCGCCACACCCTGCTGCGCGGCTGGCACTGCGACCACGGCGCCCGCGTCGACCCGCCCGCCGCGACCATCCTGCGCGCCGAGACCGTCCCGCCCTACGGCGGCGACACCACCTGGGCGAACCTGGCCGCCGCCTACGCCGGGCTGTCCGCCCCGGTGCGGGAGTTCGCCGACCGGCTGCGCGCCGAGCACCGGCTGGGCGTGGGCTACCAGCCCCGGCCCGGCGACGACGCCTATGTGCGTCACCTGCTGGACCACCAGACCGCCACCGAGCACCCGCTGGTGCGCGTCCACCCCGAGACGGGGGAGCGCGTCCTGTTCGTCAACGGCTACTACGTCGAGCAGATCGCCGGCCTGTCCCGTCCCGAGAGCCGGGCCGTCCTGGACATGCTGCTGGAGCAGGCCACCCGGCCCGAGTACACCGTGCGGCTGCGCTGGGAGCCGGGCACCGTGGCGTTCTGGGACAACCGGGCCACCATCCACCTCGCCCCCGCGGACACGGCCCACCTCGACCACCCGCGGATCATGCACCGCGTGATGCTCGCCGGCGACATCCCGGCCGGCGTGGACGGCACGCCCTCCCGGCCGCTCACCGGCACCGCGCCGGGCCGCTGGTAGCCGTCCCTGCGCCGGCGGGACGGTCACCTCGTCCTCCACGGGCGGGGTGACCTCCTGCGCCCGCCGCCCGGTCGCCGCGACACGGCGCAGCCGGAGCGCCTCCGGGTCCTCTCCCGTCACTCGAAGCGCGAGACGTCGCCCGCGCCCGCCCGCACGATCTCCGCCTCGCCGCCGGAGAAGTCGATCACCGTGGTCGGCTCGGTGCCGCAGTCGCCGGAGTCGAGCACCGCGTCCACCGCGTGGTCGAGCCGGTCCTTGATCTCCCAGCCCTGGGTCATCGGCTCGTCCTCGCCGGGCAGCAGCAGGGTGCTGGACAGCAGTGGTTCACCCAGCTCCGCCAGCAGCGCCTGGGTGACCACATGGTCCGGGATGCGCACGCCGACGGTCTTCTTCCTGGGGTGCTGCAGCATGCGCGGCACCTCCTTCGTCGCGGGCAGGATGAACGTGTAGCGGCCCGGGGTCGACGCCTTCACCGCGCGGAAGACGTCGTTGTCGATCCGTACGAACTGGCCGAGCTGCGCGAAGTCGCGGCACACCAGGGTGAAGTGATGCCGGTCGTCCAGCTTGCGGATGGTGCGGATCCGGTCGATGCCGGTCCGGCTGCCCAGGCGGCAGCCGAGCGCGTAGCAGGAGTCCGTGGGGTACGCGATCAGTGCGTCGTCGCGGACGGCGGCGGCGATCTGGCCGATGGTGCGCGGCTGGGGATTGTCGGGGTGCACGTCGAAGTACTTGGCCATTCGCCGAGCTTATGCCGTCCGCGCCCCGCGCCGCGGCACACCTCCCCCGCGTCACCCGCGGGGGAGGGCCGGGCCCCTCGCGCCGGGACGAGCCGCCCCCACCCGTGGGGTAACGTCCCCCGTCCGGGCCGAGGCGGCGAGGGGACGAGGGGAAGGCCGAGGTGACAGGCGGACAGGACGCGGTGCGAGGTACGGCGACGGGGGCGGCCGAACGTCCGGGCTGGGCGCGTGAACTGCTCGAGCACCTGCGGCCGGCCGGGCGTGACGTCCGCCGGGTCGTGGACTGGCTGGCCGGCGCGGTGCGGGCGGAGGTGGCCCTCCGCGACGGCGCCGGCGACCTGCTCGCCGGGACCCCGCTGCCGCTGGACGAGCCCTTCGCCGCGGACGTCGCCTCCGGCCGGATCGCGTCCGCCGCGTGGGACGGGGACGGACGCCATCTGCGTCTGGTGCGGGTCGGACATCCCTCGGGCGCCTGCGTACTGGCCGTCTCCCGCGCGACGCCCTTCGGCCGGGACGCCTCGGACGTGGTCACGCACACCGCCCAGGTGATCGAACTGCTGCTCACCGCCCACGAGACGCGGGCGGCCGGCGTCCGGCTCCGGCGGGCCGCCGCCGACCTGCGGCTGGCGATCCTCCAGCTGCTGATGGTCGAGGACACCGTCTCCGCGCGCCGGGTCGCCGCCGGCCTCTGGCCGGGCCTGCTCGACGCCGACACCGCCTGCGTCTACGTCCTGGAGTCCGACCCCGCCGTACGCGACCGGCTGGCCGCCGAGTGCATCGACCGCACCCGGGAGCAGGCGCTGGTGGTGCGCTGCCCGGCCGTGGACGGCCATGTGATCGTCCTCAGTCCGCGCGAGGCCACCGCCGGCGACCTGCGGTCCCTGGTCGAGCACCATCCCGACACCTTCGTCGGCGGCAGCGTCCGGCAGAGCCTGGCGCGCACCGCCACCGCCTACGGACAGGCCGTCAGCGCGCTGGCCGTGGCCCGGTTCCGGCCGGACAGGACGGCCGTGTACGCCGAGCGCACCCACCCCGGGCTGCTGACGGACCCCGCGGCCCTGCGCACCTGGGCGGCGCGGGTGCTGCGTCCGCTCGACGCGCTGCCCCACCACACCCGCGCCGAGCTGCTCGCCACCACCCGGCTCGGCCTGGAGTTCACCGCCGTCGCCACCGCCAAGATCCTCGGCGTCAGCCGCAACACCGTGCGCGCCCGCATGGACCGCGTGGAGTCCATGCTCGGCGTCGACTTCGGCGACGTGACCGTGCGGGCCGCGGTGCACCTGGCGCTGCACACCCAGATCGACCTGCTGGACGGTCAGGGGCCCGCCGGCTCCCGGGCGAGCGCGCGGCGCCTGGCCGAGCTGCTGTCCGGACCGGCCGTCTCCGCCTGGGCGCGGGAGCTGCTGGGCCGCCTCGACGACGACCCGCGCGACGTGCGCCGCACCCTGCGCACCTGGATCGCCGCCGGGGCCAACGCCGAGCGGGCCGCGCAGGCGCTCGGCGTGCACGCCCAGACCGTGCGCGAACACGTACGCAGCGCCGAACCGGCCCTGGAGCGGCAGCTGCTGGCCGGCGGGAGCGATCTCTACGAGGTCGTCCTGGCCCATCTGGCGGTCGGGGACCTGGAGCAGCCGCTCCTCACGGGGGAGTGAACCGGGCGATTCGGACGCACCTGTGCACAGGTGAGTCCCGCGGACCCGCACGGCGGGCACCGGCGCGATACGCAGACAAGCCCCGACGTGCATAGTTTCGAGCCATGGCGGGGGCGCGACCGGAACGGGGGACCGGTCGGCCCCCGCCTCCCGGTGTGCCCGCCTCCGGGCCGGGTACCCGGCCGCCGCTGTGAGCCCGCTCCCCCGCACAGCGGTCCGGGGCGGGCGGTGGACGAGCACCGCGAGGGGAGACCCGCATGACCAGCGAGACGGAGACCGGCGGCGTCACCGGCACGAGGGACAAGGACTACAACCTCCTCTGGTACGTCGAGGCGTGCCTCAGCAACGCGCTGCGGCTGGAGGACTACATCCAGGACGCGGAGCGGGCCGGGGACACCGAGGTCGCCGACCTGTTCCGCAAGGCCCAGGCGGACAGCCGCAAGGGCGCCGAACTCGGTAAGGAGCTGCTGCGCACCCGTCTGAACGGCGGCTGAGCACCGCGCGCCGCGAGGCCCGGTCCACCGCACAGGGACGCGGTGGACCGGGCCTCGCGCGTGTCCGTTCCGCGGGAACCTCCCGGCGCGGCCGGACGGTCCGCCGCACCGCCCGGGCCGTCACGCTCCGCGGCGCTCCGGTCGCCGACCGTCCCGATCGGGGGCAGCATGGCCCTCGTACGCACGCCGCCGGCGGGACGTGAGCGCGGCCGGGCGCCCGTTCGCCCGGTCTTCTCCGCGAACGGGCCGCGTCCGCGTGCATGACGTCGCGGCACCGGGTACCCGGGCCGCCCGCCGAAAACCGGCCGACGGCCCGGGGCCCGCCACGCCCCGGCGCGCCACCGGCCAAGAGCAGCAGCGCAAGGAGCCGAAGGATCATGACGGACGTTTCGAGCCAGGGCCCCGCTCCCGGCGACGACCGCAAGGTACTCACCAACCGGCAGGGCCACCCGGTCTACGACAACCAGAACCAGCGCACCGTCGGCTCCCGGGGCCCGGCCACGCTGGAGAACTACCAGTTCCTCGAGAAGATCAGCCACTTCGACCGGGAGCGCATCCCCGAGCGCGTCGTGCACGCCCGCGGCGTCACCGCGTACGGCTACTTCGAGGCGTACGGCAAGTGGGGCGACGAGCCGATCTCCCGCTACACCCGCGCCAAGCTCTTCCAGGAGGAGGGCAAGCGCACCGACCTCGCCGTCCGCTTCTCCACCGTCATCGGCGGCCGTGACTCCTCCGAGGCGGCCCGCGACCCGCGCGGCTTCGCCGTGAAGTTCTACACCGAGGACGGCAACTGGGACCTCGTCGGCAACAACCTGGGGGTCTTCTTCATCCGGGACGCCATCAAGTTCCCCGACGTCATCCACGCCCTCAAGCCCGACCCGGTGACCTTCGAGCAGCAGCCGCGCCGCATCTTCGACTTCATGTCGCAGACGCCCGAGTGCATGCACATGCTGGTCAACCTGTTCAGCCCGCGCGGCATCCCGGCGGACTACCGCCACATGCAGGGCTTCGGCGTGAACACCTACAAGTGGGTCAACGCCGAGGGCGAGACCAAGCTGGTCAAGTACCACTGGATGCCCAAGCAGGGCGTGCGCTCCATGACCGAGGAGGACGCGGCGAACGTCCAGGCGCAGGGCCTCGGCCACGCCACCAAGGACCTCTACGAGGCCGTCGAGCGCGGTGACCACCCCGAGTGGGAGCTGCTCGTCCAGATGATGGACGACCACGAGCACCCGGAGCTGGACTTCGACCCGCTGGACGACACCAAGACCTGGCCCGAGCAGGAGTTCCCGCCGAAGCCCGTGGGCCGGATGGTGCTCAACCGGATGCCGGACAACTTCTTCGCCGAGAACGAGCAGATCTCCTTCGGCACCGGCGTCCTCGTCGACGGCCTGGACTTCTCCGACGACAAGATGCTCGTCGGCCGGACCTTCTCCTACAGCGACACCCAGCGCTACCGGGTCGGCCCGAACTACCTCCAGCTCCCGGTCAACCAGGCGAAGAACGCCGAGGTCCACACCAACCAGCGCGACGGCCTCATGGCCTACTACCAGGACGGCGGCGGGGAGAACCCGCACGTGAACTACGAGCCGTCGATCACCGGCGGGCTGCGCGAGGCCCAGTACCCGACGCACGACGTGCAGGGCCCGGAGATCCGCGGCCGGCTCACCCGCGCGAGGATCGAGCGCACCAACGACTACATGCAGGCCGGCCAGCGCTACCTGCTGATGGAGGACTGGGAGCGCGACGACCTGGTGAAGAACTTCGTCGACCTGCTCTCCCAGTGCGACCGCCCGGTGCAGGAGCGCATGGTGTGGCACTTCCTGCTGGTGGAGAACGACCTGGGCCGCCGGGTCGGCGAGGGCCTCGGCATCATGCCGGAGGACGTCGCCCACCTGGAGCCGCTGGCCAGCCAGACCCTCACCGAGGAGGACCGCAAGCGGCTCGCCAGCCTGGGCGACAACCCGCCGCGCGACGTGGAAGGGCTCACCATGACCCACTGCGTCCCCAACGAGCGGCACGTGGTCACCCGCTGAGGGGTCACAGGGACAGCGCGGACCGGGCCACGCCGAGTGCCCGCTCGGCGTAGCCCCGGCCGAACAGGACGGCGTGCACCAGCAGCGGGAACAGCTGGTGCACGCCGACGCGTGTCCGCCAGCCCTCGGCGAGCGGCGCCACGTCCTGGCAGCCCTCCAGGACGACGTCCAGCAGGGGGCACCCGAACAGCGCCAGCATCGCCAGGTCGGTCTCCCGGTGCCCGCCGTGCGCGGCCGGATCGATCAGATGGACCCTGCCGTCCGCGCCCCACAGCACGTTGCCGTTCCACAGGTCGCCGTGCAGCCGCGCGGGCGGCTCGGCGGGTCCCGCGAGGTCCGGCAGCCGCGCGCACACCCGTTCGACCACCGCCGCCTCCCCGGCGTCCACCGTGCCCGCGTCGACCGCCCGGCGCAGATACGGCAGCACCCGGTGCTCCGCGTACCAGCCGGGCCAGTCGTCGCCGGTGACGTTGCGCAGGGGGGCCCGCCCGATGAACGCCTCCACCGGCCCGCCCGGCGGCGGCGACCCGAACGCGGGGGCGCCGGCCGCGTGCAGACCCGCCAGCTCACGCCCGAACCGCAGCGCCGCCTCCCGGCCGGGCCGCCCCTCCTCCACCCGGTCGAGCACCAGCCACGCCCCCTCCCGGCCGTGCACCCGCGGCACCGGGGGCGCGCCCGCCCCGGCCAGCCAGCGCAGCCCGGCCGCCTCGGCGCGCGCCGCCTCCGCGTCCTCCGCGCGCTTCACGACCACCGTCCGGCCGTCGTCCAGGGCGGCCTCGGCGAGCGAGCCGGACAGCGGCCGCACCCCGGTCACCGCCCTCCCGGTCAGCCGCGCCGCCACGGCGCCGGGCCCCTCCTCGCCGGACACGGGGGACGACACGGTCATCGGCGGCCTCCTCGGCTCACGGTCTCCTCGGCTTGACGGCCCGCCCAGCGTACGGGTCCGGCGCGGGCGGCGGGCGCTCACGCGGGACGGTGAAAAACCCGTTCCGCCCGATGCGGGCGCGCCACGCCGGGGGACCACTGTGAACATGACCAGTTCATCGTTCCAGCGCACCCTCACCCTGCCCGCCACCCTCTGCGAACAGGCCGTCCCGTACCTGGAGCAGGCCGCCCGGCGGACGATCGACGGAGCGGGGGTCCCGCTGAAGGCGTTCCGCGCGGCCGCCGACGGCGACTGCACCCTCCCGGTCTCCGTGGTCGAACAGGCGGCGGGCTGCCTGCTGGTCCTGGCCACCGAGACCGCGCAGAGCGTCCGGCCCTCGGCGCTGCGCGCCGTCATCGGTGTCGCCCTCAGCCTGCGCGACGCCGTCGAGGCGGTCCGCCGGCCCGCCCTCACCACCCGGTTCTGGTGACGGCCCGCCGCATGCTCCCCGCCCGGCGGGGAACCCGGCGCACCGCACCCTCCACACTCCAGGAGTAGGAATGAGCCTGTTGCGCGTCCTCGGCCGGCCGATGCTGGCTTCGATGTTCATCGTGGGCGGACTGGACTCCGTACGGCACCCGCAGAGGGTCGCCCCCGTGGCCGAGCCCGTGGTCCGGTCCGTCACCGGCCGCGTCCCCAAGCTGCCGGACCGCACCGAGGACTCCGTGCGCCTCAACGGCGCCGTCCAGGTGGTCGGGGGCCTGCTGCTGGCCACCGGACGGCTGTCCCGCCCGGCCGCCCTCGCGGTCGCCCTCACCCTGGTGCCCACCACGCTCGCCGCGCACCGTTTCTGGGAGGAGGAGGACCCCGACACGAAGTCCCAGCAGCGGATCCACTTCCTGAAGAACCTCTCCATGCTGGGCGGGCTGCTGATCGCGGCGGACGACACCGGGTCCGCACCCTCGCTGCTGTGGCGCAGCCGGCACGCCGCCCACGACCTGCGCCGCGAGGCCCGCGTCGCCCGGCGGGCCTTCAAGGCCGGCGTCGGCCCCGGCGCGGCGGCGGGACGCGCCCGCGCCAAGCTGCCCGGCTGACCGGGAGCGGGTCCGCTTCCCGCACCTCAGCTCCTTCAAACCCCCTGTGAGCAACCGCACTCGCGTGGCCAAGTGCCGCGCGAGTGCGCGTGTTTGACCCTCTCGCCCCCGCACGGTGCCCGCTGCCCGGACATGACTCGGGGGCCCCTTCTGCCACGATGGTGCGCGCCCGATCCCGGCGACGGGAAACGTCGCGCAGCGCAGCCGGCGTCCTTCTTCCCGCGCCCACTCACCCGAGCCCCGACGGGCTCCTCCCCGAGTAGCGCACCGTGTCTTCCTCACCCACCCCTGCCCCGGCCGGGTCCAGGTCGCCCTGGCGTTCCCTGCGTCACCGCAGCATGCGCTGGTGGTCCGTCGCGAACTTCGTGTCCAACGCCGGCACGTGGATGCAGCTGACCGTGCAGAACCTGCTGGTCCTCCAGATCACCGGTTCCGCCGCGGCCACCGGCCTGTCCATGTCCGTCCAGGCGGCCCCGGCCCTGCTGATGAGCGTCCTCGGCGGCGCGGCCGTCGACCGCTGGCCGCGCAAGCCGACCGCCGCCGTCAGCCAGGCCCTGCTCGCCGTCATCGCGTTCACCACGGCCACCCTGGTGGCGCTGGACCGGCTCGACATGACCGCCCTCATGGTGCTGGCCGCCGTCACCGGCATGGTCGCCACCGTCGACAACCCGGCCTGCGCCCTGCTCGGCAACGACCTCGTCCCCGCCGAGGACGTGCCCTCCGCCATCGGCGTGGGCGCGCTGGTCTTCAACGCGGGCCGGCTCACGGGCGCGGCCCTGGCCGGCGTGACGGTCGGCTTCCTCGGCACGGCCGCGGCCTACTTCGCCAACGGCTTCTCCTTCTTGTTCGTGACGGCGGTCATCCCGTTCCTGCGCCCGGCGGCGGGCGCGGTGCAGCAGGTCACCGGACGCGCCGCCCGGCACGCGAAGTCCGGCATGAGCGTCCGGGAGGGGCTGGCCTTCTTCGCCCGCCGCCCGCGGCTGCTCGCGCTCGCCGGGGTCACCGGCATCAGCGCGGTCTTCGGCCGCAACTACGGTCTCACCCTCGCCGTCCTCGTCACCGGCCCGCTCGCGGGCGGGGCGGGCGCCTTCGGCACCGTGTCCACCGTCCTCGCGGCCGGCGGCATCATCGGCGCGGTGCTGGGGGCGCGGCTGCGCCGTCCGTCCGTACGGCTGGTCGGCGCGCTCGCGGCGACCGGGGCGCTGCTGCAGGTGGTGGCGGGGCTGTCGCCCTCGCTGGCGGTGCTTCTGGTGCTGGTGCTCCCCATGGCCGTCGTGGAGTCCGTCTCCGACACCGCGGGCACGGCCGTCCTGCAGACCGACCCGCCCGCCCACCTGCGCGGACGCGTACTGGGCGTGTGGGGCGGCATCGGCACGGTGTGGAGCCTGGGCGGCCCGCCGGTCCTCGGCCTCCTCATGGAACTGGCCGGCCCGCGCGGCGCCCTGGTCGCCGGCGGCGTGGTCATCGCCGCGTCGATGGCCTCCGGCCACCTCCTCCACCGCCACCGCAAGCTCGCGACCCCGGTCGCCCTCCCCCCGAAGGACACGGTGCCCCAGCCGGCCATGCAAACGGCGGCGTGATCCCGGGCCCCTTCCCGAACGCCCGACAGGGGCGCGGGGAACCGTGCAAACGGGAGCTCGAGGGACACAGCCTCCGGGAGACGCGGCGGGCCGGACGCCCCTTCCCAGCCGGCCGGCGCCGGCGGTTCCGGGGGCTCCGCCCCGGGCCCCGTCGCGCAGCTCCCCGCGTCCCCGCGGGGCGTCACCCCTCCGTCGGCTTCAGAGCCACCGCCACCGCGTCGGCAGCCCGCCGCGCGAGCAGCGTGGTCGAGCGGCCGTCCAGGTACGGCAGGACCACCGCCTGGCCGCCCCAGGTGCGCAGGACCTCCGCCTCCGGGAGGTCCTGGACGGAGTAGTCGCCGCCCTTCACCCACACGTCGGGGCGCAGACGCCCCAGGACCTCCTCGGGGGTGTCCTCCTCGAAGACCACCACCGCGTCCACGCTGCCCAGTGCGGCCAGCACCTTCGCGCGGTCCGCGGCCGGGGTGAGGGGGCGGCCGGGGCCCTTGCGGCGGGTGACGGAGTCGTCGGAGTTCAGGCAGACGATCAGGCAGTCGCCGATCCGCCGGGCGCTCTCCAGCAGCCCCACGTGACCGGCGTGCACCAGGTCGAAGCAGCCGCCCGTGGCCACCACGGTCCCGCCGCGCGCCCGTACCGCCCGCGCCAGCTCGAACGCGTCGGCGGCCGGGTCCTCGGCGGGCGCCGGGACGACCGGCGTGTGCCACAGGTCCGGGTTGCCCGCGCCGCCCGCCGCCACGAACGCGGCGGCCTCGGCGACCGCCCGCTGCAGCGCCTCCTCCGGGAGCAGCCCGTCCGCCAGCGCGGCGACCGTCGTCGCGGCGAAGCAGTCGCCCGCGCCGCACGGGTCGCCGTCCGCGTGGAACGGCGCCGGGATCAGCATGGGTGTGCCGCCGCCCGGCCGGGTCAGCAGCACCCCGCGCTCGCCGAGCGTCACGGCGACGCCCGCCGCCCGCCAGCGCTCCGCGAGTTCCGTGCCGCGCTCGGCGAAGGCGCCCAGCGACGCGCCCGCCACGCCGGGCGTGCCCGCGCACAGCGCGACCGCCTCGCCCGCGTTGGGCGTGACCAGCCGCGCCCCCGGCACCGGGTCCTCGCCGCGCGGGTGCGGGTCCCACACCAGAGGGGTGCGCCGCGCGGCTTCCTCCAGGTGGGGGCGGACCGCGCCGGCGGTGTGCCGGCCGTAGTCGGCGACGAGGACGGCGTGCGCGTCCGTGAGCGCCTCCCGCACCGCCTCGTCCGGTTCGCCGGGCGTCCCGCCGCCCCGGTCGATGCGCACCAGCGGCCGCCCGTCCGCCAGGACGCGCGTCTTCACCGGCAGCGTGCCGTGCAGCGGCAGCTCCAGCAGCCGCACCCGCCCGCTGAGCTGCTGCCGTACGGCCTCGCTCGCCGGGTCGTCGCCGAGCGCGGTCACCAGGACCACGTCCCGCCCGCCGCGCGCGGCGAGCGCGGCGGCCAGCCCGGCGCCGCCCGGGTGCCTGCGGTCCCCGGTGACGTCGACGACCGGGGCGGGCGCGTCCGGGGCCAGCCGGGTCGCGATCCCCTCGATGTCCTCGTCCAGCAGGACGTCGCCCACCACCACCAGCGGCTTGGGACCGGTCATGTCAGCCTCCCGGGAACGGCCGCCACGGTCCGTGCCGGGGGTGCGGCCACGGCGGCGTCGAAACACTCGCAGAGCAGGTGCACGGCGACCAGATGGGCCTCCTGCACGGTCGCCGTGGCGGCCGCCGCCACGCACAGCGCCTCGTCGGCCGCCTCCGCCAGCGGGTTGGGGCCGGGCCCGGTCAGCGCCCACACCTCGAGACCGGCCCGCCGGGCCGCCGCGGCGGCGGCGATCAGATTGGCGCTGCGCCCCGAGGTGGACAGCAGCATCAGCACGTCGCCGGGGCGCCCGTGCGCGGCGACCTGGCGGGCGTAGACGTGGTCGAAGCCGTAGTCGTTGCCGATGGCGGTGACGCTGGAGGTCTCCGCGTGCAGGGCGAGCGCCGAGTAGGCGGGCCGCTCGCTGCGGTAGCGGCCGACCAGCTCGGCGGTGAGGTGCTGGGCCTGGGCGGCGCTGCCGCCGTTCCCGGCGGCCAGCAGCCGGCCGCCGCCGGTGAGGACGGCGGCGAGCCGGCCGCCCCAGTCGGCGATCCGGGGCAGACCGTGCCGGCGGAGCCCGTCGAGGGCGTCCTGGAGGGACCGGCAGTGCAGATGGGCGGCGTCGAGCGCGGGGTGTTCGGTCATGGCGTGTCGGGCGCGCCGCCCTCCGGGGACGGCGACGGCACCCGCACCTCCTTCCAACGTCGGACGTCGGCGGGCCGGTCCGGCCGGCGGTTCAGCCGGCCCTGGTCACGGCCGGCTCGGTGTCGAGGACCTCGCAGTACGCCGCCTCCGTGGCCGCGGCGATCCGCGCCCACCCGTAACGGCTGAGCACCCGGCGGCGGCCGGCCGCCCCGCAGGCCTCGCGGCCGGCCGGGTCGGCGAGCAGGCTCGCCACGGCCCCGGCCAGCGCCTCGTGGTCGCCCGGCGGCACCAGCCGTCCGGTGGCCGGATCGGCGACCGTGTCGAGCTGGCCGCCGACCGCGCTGGCCACCACGGGCCGGCCGCAGGCCATGGCCTCCAGCGGGACGATCCCGAAGGGCTCGTAGTCGGCGGGGCAGAGCACCACGTCGGCGGAGCGCAGCAGCGCGGGCACCCGATCGGCGTCCACCCCGCCCAGGAACCGCACCCGGTCGGCGACCCCGGCGTCGCGTGCGATCGCGCGCAGCCGGCGCACCTCCGGGTCGTCGTCCAGCCGCTCCGCCGGGGGCCCGCCGGCCACCAGCAGCTCGGTCCCGGGCAGCAGGGCCAGCGCCGCCACCGACACGGCCGCGCCCTTGCGCGGCACCAGCCGCCCCAGCTGCACCAGCCGGTGGCGGTACGGGCCGCGCGCCCAGCGGGCGCCCACCGGGGTGAACCGCCCGGTGTCGACACCGCACGGCACGACGCCGATCCGGTCCGCGGGCACGCCCATCCGGACCAGCTCGGTGACCTCGTCACGGCAGGTGGCGACGATCCGGTCGCAGCCGGTCCCCACCTCGATCTCGCAGCCGATCCGCTCCGGCGGACTGGTGTCGGCGTCCCCCTGGTGACGCCGCTTCACCGTGCCCAGCGCGTGGAAGGTGTGCAGCAGCGGCAGGCCCAGCTCCCGGGTCGCGCCCAGCGAGGCCAGCCCCGACATCCAGTAGTGGGAGTGCACCACGTCCGGGGTGCGGGCCCGCCACTCCCGGACCAGCCGGCGCGCGAACTCGTCCATGTACGGCAGCAGCCGGTCCTTGGGCACGGGTTCGGCGGGCCCGGCGCCGACGTGGTGCACCTCCACGCGCTCGCTCAGCCGCACCCGGTCCGGCAGGCCGGGCGCGTCCCGGCGGGTGTGCACCGTGACCCGGTGCCCGCGGCCGGCGAGCGCCGCGGCCAGGGCGGCGACGTGGACGTTCTGGCCGCCGGCGTCCACCCCGCCGAGCGCGGCGAGAGGGCTCGCGTGTTCCGAGACGAGCGCGATCGACAGCACGCCCGGGGGGACAGGGGCGTAGTCCGCGGTCATGGGCTCACCTCCGTGATCGGTCGCGGCCGGGGCGCGGACACCGCCGTCCGCGGATACGGGTTCCGGCCGCGGCCGCGGCCGGGAGCGTGCGCGCGCCGCCCGCCGGGGCCGGCGCGGGCCGGGGGCGGGGACGGCCGGCGGGTCATGTCGGCAGCCGTTCGCCGGCCGGCGCCGCGGGCGCGGGGGACCGGGGGGAGGCGCGGCGGCGGGCGGGCACGGCGCGGTGCAGGACCTGCCCGCGCAACCAGTGCCAGGCCGCCGCCGGCGGGACGAGCGCGCTGGTGAGGACCATGGTGACGATCTCGTCCCGGGTGCGCGGACCCGGACGTGTCCGGGCCGTGGCGAACTCGGCGGTCCCGGCGAGCCACCCGGCGGCGCACGCCGACGCGGCGCGCGGGCGTCCGGTCAGCGCGCACACCGCCGCCGCGAGTCCGGCCGAGGTCACCGCCAGGTGCGCCGGCAGCCGGCCCCGGGGCGCGCCGGCCCGGCGCCACCAGTCGCGTCCGTGCAGCCGGGTCATCAGCACGTCGTCCGCGTTGCCCGCCTGCAGCCGCACCGAGACCCACCGGTCCGCCGGCCGCACCGGATGCGTGGTCGTACGGCGTCCCTCCGCCAGCGTCCAGCCGGCGTCGAGCACCCGCAGCGCCAGGTCCGCGTCCTCCCGGAAGGCGCGGCGGAACCGTTCGTCGAAGCCGCCGACGGCCTCCAGCGCCTTGCGCCGGTACGCCATGTCGGCGGTGATCCAGCACGCCCCGGCCAGCCCCGCGACATTGCGTTCCCAGTCGGTGGGCGCCCGGTCCGCCGGCAGCGGCACCTCGACGCGCGCGGCGATCCCGGCGGTGGCGACGCTCGCCCCGGCCAGGTCCAGTGCGAGGTCGTCGGCCCAGGAGGGGCCGGGCACCACGTCGTCGTCGAGGAACACGATCCACGGCGCGTCCCCGGCGGCCCGCCACCCGGCGTTGCGGGCGGCGGCCGGGCCGCGCGCCCCGCCGGGCACCACGACGGTGCGGGAGCGCAGGGCCGGCGGCACGGAGGCGGTGAGCGGTACGGCCGGGTCCCGGCGGTCGTCCACCAGCACGACCCGCGCCGGGCGGGGCCCCTCCGCCTCGGCCAGCGCCCCCAGGCACGCCGCCAGCGACGGGCGGCCCAGGGTCGGCACCACCACCGCGTACTCCCCGGCGGGAGCGGCCGGCCCGGTCATCACGCCACCCCCTCGTCGGGGACGGAGGTACGGAAGAGCGCGCCGCGCCGCACCGCGTACGGGCCGATGGCCAGCAGGTCCACCGGGGAGGAGCCGAAGCACTCCAGGGCGTCGCGCGGGTCGTCCACCATGGGCCGGCCCGCCGTGTTGAGGCTGGTGTTGACGACGACGGGCAGCCCGGTCAGCCGCTCGAACTCGCGCAGCATCCGCGCCAGCAGCGGCTCGCGCGCAGGGTCGACCGTCTGGATGCGGGCGGTGCCGTCGACGTGCACCACGGCGGGCACCCGGTCCCGCCAGGCGGGCGCCACGTCGTGCACGAACAGCATGTACGGGCTGGGCAGCGGCCCGTCGAAGATCTCGGCCGCCCGGTCGGCCAGCACCATCGGCGCGACCGGCCGGAACTGCTCGCGCCCCTTCACGTCGTTGAGCCGCTCCAGGTTCCCCGCGTGCCCGGGGTGGGCGAGCAGCGAACGGTGGCCCAGCGCCCGCGGGCCGTACTCGCTGCGCCCCTGGAACCAGGCCACGATGCCGTTGCCGGCCAGCGTCCGGGCCACGGTGACGGCGATGTCCTCGGGTTTCTCGCAGGGCACGGCGGCCGTCTTCAGCCACGCGCCCAGCTCCGCGTCGGACCAGTCCCGGCCCAGGTCGGCGCCGGTCATCGGCTCGGGCGCGTCCCCGGCGCCGGCGGACAGCAGCAGGGCGCCGCCGAGCGCGGTCCCCGCGTCACCGGCCGCGGGCTGCACCCACACCCGGGAGAACGGGCCCTCGCGGGCGATGCGGGAATTGGCGACGCAGTTCAGCGCCACGCCCCCGGCGAGGGTGAGCACCGGGTCGTGGGTCCGGCCGTGCAGCCAGCGCACCAGGTCCAGCAGCGTCTCCTCCAGCACGGCCTGCGCGCTCGCGGCGACGTCGGCGTGGTCCTGCGTCCACGGCTCGTCCGGGCCGCGCGGCGCGCACAGCTCCGCCCAGGGCACCCCGGTGGCGTGGAAGCCGCCGTCGCCGGTCGGATACACGTACCGGCGGAGCTCGGGCAGCATGCGCGGGGTGCCGTGGGAAGCGAGGGCCATCACCTTGAACTCGTCGGACGAGCGCAGGAAGCCGAGGTGCTCGGTGAGTTCCTCGTAGACCAGGCCGAGCGAGTGCGGGAGGTCCTGGGCGCGCAGCGGTTCGAGCCGGTCGCCGACGCGGCGCGCGGCCAGGTGGGAGGCGCGTTCGCCGCGGCCGTCCAGCACCAGGACGGAGCTGCTGCCGGCCTCGGGGGCGGCGTACGCGCCGGACGCGGCGTGCGCCATGTGGTGCGGGACGAAACGCACGGTCTCCGGGTCGAGGCCGGGCAGCGCGGTCCGCAGGAAGTTCGGAGCCTCCCGCGCGTAGGTGAGGCGCAGGTGGTCCCACGGGTCGTCGAGGCCCATCGCGTCGGCGGGGCGGGCGAGCGCGGGGTCGAAGGAGTACGCGACCGCGTCGAGGTCCTGGGGACGCAGCCCGGCCCGGGTCAGGCACCAGGCGGCGGCCTTCTCGGGCAGCTCCCAGGCGGAGAAGGGCAGCGGCCGCTTGCCGTGCTTGCGCCGGGAGAACCGCTCCTCCTCCGCGGCGGCGACGGTACGGCCGTCGATCACCAGGGCGGCCGCGGGGTCGTGGAACAGGGCGTTGATGCCGAGGATGCGCATGGCGGACGGACCTTTCGCGTCAGGGCTGCGGCCGGGACGGCCGCCTGGTCCTGGGGGCCGGCGGGGGCGGGCCGCTCAGCCGCGGGCCGCTTCGGCGCGGAACCAGTCGATCGTGCGGCGCAGGCCCTCCTCGGCGCCCACCCGGGGCTCCCAGCCGAGCTTGTCGCGGGCCAGCGTGATGTCGGGGCAGCGCACCGCCGGGTCGTCCACCGGGCGCTCGATGTAGCGCACCTCGGAGGAGGAGCCGGCGAGGGCCACCACCAGGCGGGCCAGGGCGAGCATGCTGATCTCGGCGGGGTTGCCGATGTTGACGGGGCCGCGCAGACCGTGGGCGGCCGCCGCGAGGATGCCGGCCACGGTGTCGTCGACGTAGCACAGCGAGCGGGTCTGCCGGCCGTCCCCGGTCACGGTGAGCGGCTCGCCGGCCAGCGCCTGCCGCACGAAGGTGGGCACCGCCCGGCCGTCGTGGCCGCGCATGCCGGGACCGTACGTGTTGAACAGCCGCACGATGCAGGTGTCCGTGCCGTAGGTCTCCGCGTGCGCGGTGGTCAGCGCCTCGCCGAAGCGCTTGGCCTCGTCGTACACGCTGCGGGGGCCGACCGGGTTGACGTTGCCCCAGTACCGCTCGTCCTGCGGGTGCTGCTGCGGGTCGCCGTACACCTCGGACGTCGACGCCAGCACGAACCGGGCCTCCGACTCGTGGGCGAGGGTCAGGGCGTTGCGGGTGCCGAGGCTGCCCGTCTCCATGGTGTGCAGCGGCAGCCGCAGGTAGTCCGCGGGGGACGCGGGGGACGCGAAGTGCAGGACCAGGTCGGGGCGCCGGCTCACCGGCAGCTCCTTCGACACGTCGGCCCGCACGAGGGTGAACCCCGGCCGGCCGAGCAGCGGGGCGATGTTCTCGGGACGGCCGGTGCTCAGGTCGTCCACGCAGGTCACGGCCGCGCCCGCGTCGAGCAGGGCCTTGCACAGATGGGAGCCGACGAACCCGGCGCCGCCGGTCACGACGGCGTGCTCCCACTTCCGGGATATGGGACTGCTCATGCCCCACACCCTCACCCGCACGGAGGGCGTCGGCACGGTCGCCTGGTGCGATCGAGTGAATCACGGAGGGTGACCCTCCGGTCCGTGCCGGGTGTCTGCGGCCGCTTCGCGGCGGCTCGGGCGGTCACGCCGCGAGTGCCGGCTCCGGGCCCAGACGGGCCAGCAAGGACGCGTGGTGCAGGCCGGCCACCGGGGAAAGGAGGTCCGGGTGGCGCAGGAGGGCCGCCGCCCTCGTGTCCGTCGCGTCGGGGGACAGCAGACGGCGGAACTCGCCGGCGCCGGCGCCGAGCGCGGCCACCGCCCGGGCGGCCAGTCCCGGGTCGGACAGCAGGCACGCCGCCCAGCTCGTCACGACCTCGTCGACCCAGGTGCGCCAGGGCTCCGCGTCGAGGCCGTCCGCGCCGGTGACCCGGTCGAGGCGGGCCGCGCCTCCGGGGCCCGCGAGACCCACCAGCTCCGCGTCCATCGCCGTGGGGTAGCGGAGGCGGGCCGCGACGGTGACCGCCTGACGGGCCTGGACCTCGCACAGGGCGTCGGACAGCGCGCCGCCGGGCGCGGGGAAGGAACGGGTCAGCCACTGCGTGGTGGCCGCTATCACGGGGGAGAGGTGGGCTGGCACTGCGGGTCCGTCCGAACCTGGGGGAGAAGGATGAGGACGCCAGCACCGTAGTCCCCGTCCCGCACCCGCCGACGTGACCCGGGTCTCGATCCCGGCGTGGTCTGCGCCACGCCCGGAGAGCGGCGACGCCCGTGCCGCGGAGTGTCCGGGCAGGCACTGCGGGCACCCGGCTGTCATGGACGTACTCAGCCGCCCCTTGCTCGACCGCACCCTGCCGCTCCTCGCCGAAGGCTACGCCTGGCTCCCCAACCGGATGCGTGACGCGTCCGGCTCCGTGGTCCGCACCCGCATCATGGGCCGCCCCGCCCTCGCCCTGCGCGGACCGGAGGCGGTCCGCTTCTTCTACGACGAACGGAACGTGCACCGGCACCGCGCCATCCCCGAACCCATTCTCGGCACCCTCTTCGGCCACGAGGCCGTGCACACCCTCGACGGCGCCGCCCACCGCGCCCGCAAGGAACTGTTCCTCCCGCTGCTGGAGCCCGCCGCCGTGGCCGGACTCGCCGAGCACGTCTCCGCCGCCTGGGACGAGGCCGTGCCGCAGTGGTGCCGGCGCGCGTCGGTCGTGCTGTTCGACGAGGCGGCCACGGTGCTCACCCGCGGCGTCCACCGCTGGGCCGGCGTACCGCTGGACGACGCCGAGGCGGGGGCGACCGCGCGGGACATGACCGCGATGGTGGACGGCTTCGCCACCGCCGGACCGCGCCACCTGCGGGCCCGGCGCGCCCGCGGCCGCCAGGAGGAGCGGCTGGCCCGTCTGGTCCGCGACGTCCGCACCGGACAGGTCACCGCGCCCGACGGCTCGGTGCTGGGGCGGGTCTGCGGGCACCGCGACGCGGACGGGGAGCCGCTCGACGAGAAGACGGCCGCCGTCGAACTGCTCAACGTGCTGCGCCCGACCACCGCCCTCGCCTGGTTCGTCGCCTTCTCCGCGCACGCCCTGCACCGCTGGCCGGAGAACCGCGCGCCGCTCGCGGCCGGGGACGCGGCGTTCCAGACGGCGTTCGCGCACGAGGTCCGCCGCTTCTACCCGTTCGTGCCGTTCCTCGGCGGCCTCGCGGTCCGCGACCTGTTCTGGCGGGGCGCCTGGGTGCCCGAGGGCGGCCTGGTGGTGCTCGACGTGTACGGCCAGAACCACGACGAGACGCTGTGGGGCGACCCGTACGCCTTCCGGCCGCGGCGCTTCCTCGAACGGGCCGTGGCGCACGACGCGTTGATCCCGCAGGGCGGGGGCGACCCGGCGACGGGCCACCGCTGCCCCGGAGAGAGTCTCACCGTCGGTGTGCTGGAGACCCTCGCGGCGCGGCTGGCCCGTATGGAGTACACGGTTCCGGACCAGAACCTGGCCATCTCCCTGCACCGCGTCCCCACCCTCCCGCACAGCGGTGTGGTCCTTGCGGGAGTGGGGCGGGCCGCCGTCTAGCGGCCCCTGCGGCCTGCGCCCGTCTCCTCCCTGCATGTTGAAGAAGTGACAAAAGCAAGTAAGAGATAAAGTGGCGCGATTTGTCTGATTCTGGATGTGTCAGGTGCTTCGCTACGCCTCAGGGAGATGGTGTCGTGCGTCCCGACGAAAAGGTCATCGAGGAAGTCACCTGAATCCAGGCAGCCGGCATCGAGGCGGCACTCGACCCGGCCGAGGCCGACGGTGTCTACCGCGACAGCCGGGAGTGCGCCGCCCGTCGCCCTCCAGGTGCAGGCCGCCCGCCGGATACGGACCGGAGCACGCGTGTGACCCCGCCCGCCGACGACACCGCCGCCTGGTTCCGGCACCCCACGGACGGCGGCCCGCTGTTCTTCCACAGCGGGGCCACCCCCGGCCGGCAGGTGTTCCTCGGCTTCCGGCCCGACACGGGCACCGCGCTGGCCGCCGTCTGCACCCGCCGCTTCCGCGCGCACGGCCCGTTCCCGGCCACCGCGTACGCGCTGCTCGCCGAACAGCGCTGAACCCGCACGGCACGCCGGCGCCGGCCGCCGGCCCACGGACCCCCCCCCCCGCCGGGGCGGGCGAATCGACAGAGCCG
>NZ_JBIWGC010000019.1:0-100329 GCF_044763335.1 Streptomyces sp. NPDC096105 | reverse complement strand
CGGGCCCGGGGCCGGCCCCCCCCCCCCTGCCGCCGGCGCCCCCCCCCTCCCCCCACCCCCCCCCGCCCCGGGCGGGGGGGGGGGCCCCCCCCCCCCCCCCCGCCGGCGCCGTGCCGTCCGATGCGTCAGAGCCGCTGCCAGAGCGCCGGGGTCCCGGCGGGCGCCCACGCGTCCTGCGCCTGGTGGGACTGCAGGCACTGGTACGTCACCCCGTCACGGGTGACGGTGGCGCCCGCCTCGTAGACCCGGCCCGCGGTCCACGCCCGGGCGCCGGTCTCCTGCTGCCCGGACGCGGCCGCCGCGGCCGCCGTGGTCAGGGTCAGCCCGTACTCGGAGAGGATCGGGTTGACCGGCTGGTAGAACGTCGTGCCGCCGCCGGCGCAGTCGCCCGAGCCGCCGGAGGTGACCCCCTGCGCCTGCGCGCCCGCGACGTACGGACCGCCGGAGTCGCCCGGTTCGGCGCACACCGTCGTCCGGGTCAGCCCGTCGACCCGGCCCTCCGGGTAGCGGACGCTCGTGTCGTGCTGCTCGATCACGCCGCAGTGCCAGCCGGTGGTGGAACCGGACCGGCACACCGATGCCCCGACGAGCGCCTGCGCCGAGCCGGTGACCCGCACCTCCTGGCCGTCCTGCGCCTTCACGTCGGGCGTCGGCGTCCACTGGCTCCGGGTGGCCACCCACGCCATGTCCCGGCCGGGGAACACCGACGCCTGGAAGGCGCCCTGCGGGGTGCGGTCGTAGCCGGTGGTGGTCGCGCCCGCCCGGCCGCAGTGGCCGGCCGTCACGAAGCCGCCCCGGCCGCCCTCGGTGACGGAGAAGCCGATGGAGCAGCGGGCCGAGTCGTTGATGTAGTACGCGTCGCCGCCGGTGATGTCCTGGAGCAGCCGGGGCCGTTCGGCCGCCAGGCGGATGCCGACGTCCTCGCCCTCCACCCCCGCGGCCTCCACGAAGGCGGCGCCCGCCGCCTGGTCGACGGCCTGCACCACGACCCGGTTCCTCACCACGTCGACGTACCAGACGGGTGTGTCGAGCGTGGAGACGCGGCCGGCCGCCGCGTCCAGCTTCTCCTTCGCCACCCGCAGTGCGGCCAGGGACCGCTCGACCACCTGGGCGGTGGCGCCCTCGGCCTCGATCGCCGGCACGTCCCTGGCGTCGGTGGTCGCCACCGTCAGCTCGTCTGCGGTCGCGCCGCGCAGCCATGCGCCCGCGTACCGCTCGCCCAGGGAGTTGCGCAGCCGGCCGGCGCGGGTGCCCGCCTCGGCCTCGTTGACCAGACGCGTGGCCGCCTGCTCCGCGTCCAGGTCCAGATCGCGCTGGAGGGCGCTGAGCAGGTGCGGGGAGGGCCGGTCGGCGCCGAGGGTCTGGGCCGCCCCGGGCGCGGGGCCCGTCGTGGGGGAGGCGTCCGCCGCCGAGGCGTGGGGGAGCCCGGCGAGGACGAGGGCGCCGAGCGCCACGAGCGCCGGGCGGCGCGCGGCTCGGACGTGTCTGAGGACCATTCGGTACGTCTCCGTTCGTTCGGGCGGCGATGCCGTCGCGGAGACTGAGTCCTTGCCCGGCGCGCCCGACGGGATGTCAGGACACGCCGGAATTCGCACGTACGGAACGGGGCCGGGCCCCGTGTGCAGCAGGCGGGCGGGGCGGACGGGTGACGTCACACGGGCGTCAGACCGGGCGCGCCGGCCTCCGTGACGAAGGAGGCGGCGGTGGAGACGGCCGCGCCGGGCCTCGTCACGACGGGCACGGTCCGGAAGTCGGCGCGGGCGTTCTCCCGGTTCAGCTCCACCCGCAGGTAGCCGCGCCGGCCGTCGTAGAAGCGCAGGTGCGGGTTGGCCCGCAGGTAGGTGTCCCAGTTGGCCGGGCGCTCCACGCCGTCGCGGCCGCTGGCCACGGAGGTGCAGGTGAGTTCCGTGCCCACGGTGGCGGAGGCGGGGTCGTCGAAGTCGTCCTTGATGTCGAAGGCGTACGCCACGTGGACGTCGCCGGTGAGCACCAGCCAGTTGTCGACGCCGGCCGCCTTCGCCCCGGCGACGAGCCGGCCGCGGTTCGCGCGGTAGCCGTCCCAGGCGTCCATGGACAGCTTGGCCCGGGCGTTGAGGTCCAGCCTGCGCTGGGAGAAGCACACCTGCTGGGGCATCACGTTCCACAGCGCGCCGGAGGACGCCCACCCGTCGAGCAGCCAGCGCTCCTGGGCGTCCCCGGTGAGGGTGCGCGCCGGGTCGTCCGACTCGGGTCCCGGCACGTGCGGGACGTCGCCGTACGCCTGGTCGGAGCGGTACTGACGGGTGTCGAGGACGTCGAACTGGGCGAGCGTGCCCCAGTGCAGCCGGCGGAAGAGCCGGGCGTCGGGCCCGTCGGGGAGCTGGTCCGCGCGCAGCGGCTGGTTCTCCCAGTAGGCGCGGTAGGCGGCGGCCCGCCGGACCAGGAACAGCTCCGGGTCGCTGCCGTTCTCGTCGATGTCCGCCGCGTAGTTGTTCTCCGTCTCGTGGTCGTCCCAGGTGACGACGAACGGGTGCGCGGCGTGCGCCGCCCGCAGATCCGGGTCGCTCTTGTAGAGCGCGTACCGCATCCGGTAGTCCGCGAGGGTCGTCGTCTCCCGGGCGAACACCGCCGGCAGCACCCGGTCCGTGTAACCCCGGGCGCCGCCCGCGGAGTCCACGGCGTACTCGTAGAGGTAGTCGCCGAGGTGGAACACCACGTCGACGTCCTCCTGCGCCAGGTGCCGGTGCGCCGTGTAGTAGCCGTCGTGGTACGCCTGGCAGGCCACCGCGGCCAGCCGCAGCCGCGAGACGTCCTCGCCGGCGGCGGGGGCGGTCCGGGTGCGGCCCGCCGGGCTGATCCAGGAGCCGGTGCGGAAGCGGTAGTGGTAGGAGGTCGCCGGGTCCAGGCCCCGCACGTCCACGCGGACGCTGTGCGCGTACTCCGGGTGGGCCAGGACGGTGCCGCTGCGCACGACCAGCACGAAGGACGCGTCGAGCGCGACCTCCCAGGCCACCTCGACCTGCCGCTGCCCCAGCCCGCCGTCCGGGGTGAAGGGCGCCGGGGCCAGCCGGGTCCAGATGAGCACCGAGTCCGGCAGCGGGTCACCGGAGGCGACTCCGAGGGTGAACGGGTCCTCGGTGACGCGGGCCGCGTCGAGGCGGGGCGCGGCGAACGCGCCGCGCGCGGGGAGGCCGGTGGAGAAGGCCAGGGCGGCGGCCGCGGCGGTGACGGTCAGGAAGCGACGGCGTGACACCTGGCGGACGGCGGTGCGCAGTTCGGCGTCGTGCGGGGTGCGGGCGAGCGCGGGGGCAGGTCGTCCGGTACGGCCCGGCAGCGCCATCGGGTGTCCTCTCGTACGGATGCGGGGTGGACGGCGGCCGCGGGCCGGCGGGGCCGCGGACACGGAGCTGCATGCTAAGCAGACGACATGCTCGTCGCAGGCATGCCGTGCGGGGCGTTCACACCACAGGCGGTACGGGGGACGGCGCACGGGAGAGCGCCGCCGGCAGGACCGGCGGCGCTCGAAGGACCGAGGGGCGGATCAGCCCGCCGACGCCCGCGCGTCGGCGCCGACCCGCTCGCGCAGCGGCAGGTGGTAGACGTGGAAGGCCCGGCCGATGACCGGCTGGGCGACGTTGCGCACCTTGACGCCGCCGGTGGTCATGCCGTGCTCACTGCCGGCGTGCGCGTGCCCGTGCACGGCGAGGTCGGCCCCGACGGTGTCGATCGCCTCCGCCAGCAGATAGCTGCCCAGGAACGGGTAGATCTCCGGCGGCTCACCGGCCAGCGTCTCCGGCACGGGGGAGTAGTGGGTGAGGGCGATCCGCACGTCGCAGTCCTCCTGCACCAGCCGCTCCAGCGCGGTCCGCAGCCCGTCGGCGCAGCGGCGGGAGACCCGGACGAACTCCTTCATCACCGGCTCGCCGAACTCCCCGGCGCTCGCCCCGACGAATCCGCCGCCGAAACCCTTGGTGCCGGCCACCCCGACCCGGGCGTCCCCGATCCGCAGGACCGCCGCCTCGCCCTCCAGGACGTGCGCGCCCGCGTCCCGCAGCAGCCCGGACACCTCGTCCTGCCGGTCGTCGTGATGGTCGTGGTTGCCCAGCACCGCGACCACCGGCACCCCGAGGCCGCGGATCTCGTCGGCGACCACCCGGGCCTCGTCCGTCGTGCCGTGCCGGGTGAGGTCGCCGGCCAGCAGCAGCAGGTCGGCGCAGTCGGGCAGGGTGTCGAAGGCGGGACGCAGCACGCCCCGGGTGTCGGGCCCCATGTGGATGTCCCCGACGGCGGCGACCCGGATCATGACAGCTCCTCCGCGTGGTCGGGGGACGAGGGTTCGTTCACGACGATGTCGCAGTGCACGTCGAGCCCGCCGAGTTCCTCGCGCACGACGTCCAGGACGTCGTCCCGGCAGCGGGCCGAGGGCACGGTCCCGGTGACCAGGACGGCCCCGCCGCGGACCTGGGCCCGCACGCCGAGCTCGCCCAGCTCGCCGGAGGCGAGACGGTCCTGGAGATGGGCGACGCGGTACTCGGGGCCCGCGGGCGGGATGCCGCCCGCCGGACCGGCGTCGTGGGTGTTCATGGGTTCCCTCCACGGGCGGGTCGGATGACGTTCATGCGTTCCAGCAGGAAGAAGAAGGCGGCGGGCATGGGCGCGTCGCCGCAGTCGCGCCGCACCTGCTCCCAGTCGACCTTCTCGCGCAGGGCGCGGGCGATGGGCAGGACGGCGCCGAAGTCGCAGTGGTGCTCGGAGAACGCGGCGATCAGGCCGGTGAGCAGGTCGGTCGGCGCGAGGACCGGCATCCGGACCGAGTCGACGGGCAGTTCCTGCGCGCGGCGCAGCATCTCCTCGGAGACCGGGCGGTGCGCCAGCTCGAAGATGACGTCGACGTCCTGCCCGAAGCAGGTCGCCTTGATCAGCCAGTCCTCGGGCGGGCTGTAGACGGTCAGCCCGGCGTCCCGCAGCGTGGCCGCGACCGGGCCCGCGTCCTCCGGGCGGACGCAGAAGTCCACGTCGTGCTGGAGGTTGCCGCTGCCGCCGTGGGCGTGCACGGCGACGCTGCCCGCCAGCGCGAAGAGGTGCCCGCCCCGCTTCAGCACCGCGCCGACCTGCTTGGCCGCCTCCAGGATGGCCTGGTTGCGGTCGCGGGGGAGGCCGGAGTCGTCGGCGCCTGCGAGCGGCGGCTCGGCCCGCGGGTCGAGCGGCGGCGCCTCTTCGGGGACGTCGGAGGCCAGGCGGAGATCCGGTGTCCCCGGGCGCCGTGTCCCGACGACGTCCTCGCCGTTCTCCGTCATGACCACTCCTTTCGCGGCCGGACCGTGTGGACGGCCGCTGTCTCCGTGCCCGTCGCGGGCGCACGCCGTGTGTGCCTGTTCCTGGTACCCGGAGCGCCCGTTCCGACACGGGGCGCAGGCCCGCGCCGGCGGCGGGGGAGACCGCTTCGGGCGTACCCGGGCGGCGCGCCGGCCGATCCGGACCGACGATGGGTGAGAACCGTCGAAACGGGCCCGGGTGTCCGGTGGTGGAGGTCGACATGGAGCAGGACACGTCGCGTGCGTCGGAGCTTCCGCAGCCCTTGCGGGCCGTCGCCTCGCACCTGCGGCGGCTGCCGGGCGCCGGACAGGCCGGCAAGGCGGCCGGCACCGCCCTCGACACCCTCGGCGCGGTGTCCCCCCGCGGCCGCCGCATCGCCGTCTACACCGGTGCGGGCGTCCTCGGCGTCGCCGGCCTGGTGGAGTGGCCCGTCGCCGTGACCGGAGCGGCGGTCGCCTGGCTGACCCGGCCCCGCGACGAGCGGGAGGCCGCCGCCGGGGACACGCCGGAGGCGCCTGCCGGCGACGGCGGCGGTGAAGGTGACGGCGAGGAGGCGTGGGCCGCCGCGACGCGCGAGGGCGGGGCCCCCGCCCCGGCGGGCGCGGAAGCCGACGCGGCCCGCGCGGCCCGCCGCACGTCCGCCGACGCCTCCGGTGACCACCGTCCCCCCGCCGGCCCCGGCGACCGTCTCACCCCCACCAGGCACCGCCCCGGCGGTGAACCGGCACCGCACGTGCAGCCCGCCAAGGTGGGGGACGAAGGGACCGCGTCCGCGTTGCGGAAGGTGGCCGCGGCGACCGGGCACGACGACGCTCCCGGGCGGCCGGGACACGGCCGGCGTTCCGGCTGAGGCGCGGGCAGGGGATCCGGAATGCTCGCACTGTTCGATGTCGCCCCGTTCGCCGGGGCCGTGGCCGGGGCCGCCGCCGGGGCGGCCCGCGGGACGGCCCACGGCGTGGCCTCCGTCCAGGTCACCACGCGCCGCGTGACGCACGTCGCCCGCAACGCCCTCGGCGGCGACCGCCACTGGCGGGCCGGCCACCGCGTGCACCTGGCGCTGCGCCACCCCGACGCCGCCGTCGGCCCCCTCGCCCGCCGGGTCGCCGCCGAGCTGCTCGACCACCCCGACGTCGTCGCCGCGTACTGGGACGAGGGGCTGGCCCGGCTCGTGGTGACCGCCGTGGACGACGCGGCCGGCGACCGCGTGGCCGAGCGGGCCGTCGCGGCCGCCGCGCCCCTCGGGCTCGCCGAGGACACCGCCCCCGAGGCGGACGACGGCACCGCGCACCCCGGCGACCCGCGCGAGGTCCGGGTCGCCGCCGCCGCGCTGCTGCTGGACGCCGCCGGTGCGGCCGGCGCCCTCGCCGGCCGGTCGCTGCGCCTGCCTCGCAGCCCCAAGGCCGTCACCGCCCTGGTGACCCTGCTGCGCGAGAACCCCCGCTTCCGCGCCCGGCTGCGCGAGCGGTTCGGCGGCAGCGGCATGGAACTGCTGCTCGCCGCCGCCAACGCCGCCGCGCACGGCGCCGCCCAGTCCCCGGTGTCGCTGCTGCTCGACGCGCTGCTGCGCACCGGACAGCTCACCGAGGCGACCGCCCGCGCGGCGGCCTTCGAGGCGCTCCACGACGACGTGTGCCGTGAGCGGCGCATCAGCGTCCCGCCCCCGCAGGGCGTCCGCCCGCCCCTGCGCGTGACCCCGGCGCAGGCGTACGCGGCGGGCGCGGGCACCGGCAGCGTGGCCGGGGCCGCCGCCACCCTCCTCGTCACCCACGACACCGGCGAGGCCGCCGAGGCCGTGCTCGCCGGATCGCCCAAGGCCGCGCGCTACGGCCCCGCCGCCTTCAACTCCGTGCTCGGCACCCAGCTCGCCCGCACCGGCGTGCTGGTGCGCGGCGGGGACCGGCTGCGCCAGCTGGAGATCGCCGACTCGCTGGTCCTGCACGCCGACGCGCTCCGCGGCCTCCCCCCGGCCGAGGACGAGGAGCCCGCGCCGTACCACGACCCCGTGCACCCGCAGGCGGAGGCGGTGCTCGACGCGGCGCGCCGGGCCGGGCTGCACGTCGTCGTCACCGGCGGCTCCGAGCTGAAGGACATCACCCGCCTCGCCGACGAGGTGGCCCCCGCCGGCCTGCCGTTCGGCGACATCGTCCGCGCCCTCCAGCAGGACGGGCACATCGTCGTCAGCGTGGCCCGCGTGCCCGCCGGCGGGGACCGGGACGTCGCGGACGGGCTGCCCGCCGGCGACGTGGCGATCGCCCTCACCGACGGCCGTTCGGCGGTCCCGTGGGGCGCCGACGCCCTCGCCCCCGGCGGACTCGAGGACGTCTGGCGGCTGCTCACCGCCATCCCGGCGGCCCGCCGGGTCGGCCGCCGCTCGCAGACCCTGGCCCGCGCGGGCGCCGCCCTCTCCGGGCTGCTGGTGGCCCGCGGCGGCACCCCCGGCGGCCGCGTGTGGCAGCGGCTCACCCGCCACGCCCCGGTGAACATGGCCGCCGCCGGCGCCCTGCTCACCGGCTGGACCGCGGCCGTCCGCGTGGCCCGCGCCACCCCGCCCGAGCCGCGGCTGCACGTGCCCTGGCACGCCCTGGAACCGGACGAGGCACACAGTCTCCTGCGGGACACCCGCACCGAGGCCGAACCCGTCGGACTCGCCCTGCTCGGCGCCCGCGTGAGGCAGCGGACCGCGCGCCTGGCCGGGACCGGCGCCGCCGCGCCCGCCCGCTGGACGTGGGAGGCGGTCGGTGCGATCCGCCGCGAGCTGGACGACCCGCTCACCCCCGTCCTGGCCACCGGAGCGGTGGCGTCGGCGCTGCTCGGCTCCCTGGTGGACGCGCTGCTCGTGGTCGGCGCCATGGACCTCAACGCGGTCGCGGGGGGCCTGCAGCGGCTGCGCGCCGAACGGGCCCTCGCCCGGCTGGCCGCCCGTCAGCAGCCCCGCGCGCGCCGCCGCGTCACCCGCCAGCGCACGGTCACCGTCGACGCCGCGCGGCTGCGGCCGGGCGACCGGATCGACCTCGCGGCCGGCGACGTCGTGCCGGCGGACGCCCGGCTGCTGAGCGCCGACGGGCTGGAGGTCGACGAGTCGTCGCTCACCGGCGAGTCGCTGCCCGTGGCCAAGAACGTCGCCCCGACGCCGGGCGCGCCCGTGGCACAGCGCACCTGCATGGTCTTCGAGGGCACCACCGTGGTGGCCGGCCGGGCCGAGGCGCTGGTGGTGGACACCGGCGACCGCACCGAGGCGGGCCGCGCCGTCGCCCTCGCCTCCCGCACCCCGCCCCCCGCCGGCGTGCAGGCCCGGCTGCAGGAGCTGACCCGCAAGGCCCTGCCCGTCACCCTCACCGGCGGCGCGCTGGTGACCGGCTTGTCCCTGCTGCGCGGCAGCCCGCTGCGGCGCGCCGTCAGCGGCGGGGTCGCGGTGGCCGTGGCCGCCGTGCCCGAAGGGCTGCCGCTGGTCGCGACCGTCGCCCAGATGGCCGCCGCCCGCCGCCTCTCCCGCCGGGGCGTGCTGGTGCGCACCCCGCGCACCCTGGAGGCCCTCGGCCGGGTCGACACCGTGTGCTTCGACAAGACCGGCACCCTCACCGAGAACCGCCTCCGCCTGGTGCGGGTGGCCACCGCCGACGGCGCCCTGCCGGCCCCGGACGACGAGCGGGCCGTACCGGTCGTGCGGCTGGCCGCGCGGGCCTGTCCGCAGGAGGAGACCGCCGAGGGACGCAAGGTCGCGCACGCCACCGACGAGGCCGTGCTGGACGCCGCACCGCCGGACGAGGACTGGACGGCGGACGGCGAGCTGGCCTTCGAGGCCAGCCGCGGCTACGCGGCGGCCGTCGGCCGGGACGGCGAGGACGGCGCGTACCTCGTCGTCAAGGGCGCCCCCGAGACCGTGCTGCCCGCCTGCGCGGACCTGCCCGACGAGGCGGCCGGCGCCGCCCACACCCTCGCCGGGCGGGGACTGCGCGTCCTGGCCGTCGCCCGGCGCCCGTGCGAGGGCTCCGATCCGGAGGCGGAGCTGCAGGCCGGCCTCTCCGGCCTGGAGCTCGTCGGGTTCGTCGCCCTGGCGGACGTACCGCGCGACACCTCGCGCGAACTCCTCACCGCGCTGCGGGAGTCCGGCATCCTGCCCGTCATGCTCACCGGCGACCACCCGGAGACCGCCCGCGCCATCGCGCTCCAACTGGGCTGGCCCGAGGAGACGCAGGTGGTCACCGGGGACGACCTGGTCGCCATGGGCCGCGCCGAGAGGGTCCGCGCCCTGCACGGCGCCGGGGTCGTCGCCCGCGTCGCGCCCGAGCAGAAGCTGCACGTCGTGGAGGCCCTGCAGCAGGCCGGCCGGGTGGTGGCGATGGCCGGCGACGGCGCCAACGACGCCGCCGCCATCCGCGCCGCCGACGTGGGCGTCGGCATCGAGAGCCGCGGCTCCGCGGCCGCCCGCAACGCCGCCGACATCGTGCTCACCGGCGGCGACCTGTCCGTCCTGGTGGACGCCTTCGCCGAGGGCCGGGCGCTGTGGCGCAGCGTGGCCGACGCGGTGAGCATCCTCATCGGCGGCAACGCCGGCGAGGTCGGCTTCAGCGTGCTCGGCACCCTGCTCGCCGGCTCCTCGCCGCTGTCGACCCGCCAGCTGCTCCTGGTCAACCTGCTCACCGACATGTTCCCCGCCATGGCGGTGGCGGTGACGCCGAGCGCCGACCCGTCGACGGCGGCGCACGCCGCCACCGGCCCGATGAGCCTCGACGTGCTCGGCGCGCCGCTGCTGCGCTCCATCCGGCGGCGCGGCGTCACGACCTGCCTGGGCGCGGTCACGGCGTACCTGATCGGCCGGCTCACCCCCGGCACCGAGCGCCGCTCCACCACCATGGCCCTGTGCGGGGTGGTCGGCGCGCAGCTGGTGCAGACCCTCTCCGGGCGCCGCCACAGCACGCTCGTGTGGGTGACGGCGCTGGGCTCCGCCGCCGTGCTCGCCGCCCTGGTGCAGACGCCCGGCGTCAGCCACTTCTTCGGCTGCGTCCCGCTGGGCCCGGTCGCCTGGACCGGCGTCGCCCTCGCCATCACCCTGTCCGCCCTCGCCCCGCGCCTGGAACGCCTCGCCGCGGTACGCCGCCTGTACGACCTCGCCACCCGCCTCGCCCTGCGCCTCGGCGACTTCGCGCGGCGGACCCGCCACCTGCTGCACAGCGGCATCGCCCGCCCGGTCGCCTGAGCCCGCGGGCACGGCCCCTGTCCGCCCGTGTCGGCACAACCGGCGGACGGCGCACACACTGGAAGGGCAGGGCGGTTCCGGACACCCCGGCTCCGCCGCCGCAGGCGGGCGCGTGCGCCCGGCGCCGAGGCCCGCCGCTCAGCGAGAAGGGCGAGGATCGGCATGAAGGGTTACGTCTTCCACGGCCCCGGACAGTCCGCATGGGAGGAGGTTCCCGATCCGGAGATCCGGGAGCCCGGCGACGTCATCGTCCGCGTCGACGCCGTCACCGTCTGCGGGACGGACCTGCACATCCTCAAGGGCGACGTGCCCGAGGTGCGCCCGGGGACCGTCCTCGGTCACGAGGCGGTCGGCGAGGTCGTCGAGACGGGCGCCGACGTCCGCACCGTACGGCCCGGCGACCGGGTGCTCGTCTCCTGCGTGACCGCGTGCGGGCGCTGCCGCTTCTGCCGCGAGGGCATGTACGGGCAGTGCCGGGGCGGCGGGGGCTGGATCCTCGGGCACCTCGTCGACGGCACCCAGGCCGAGTACGTACGGGTGCCGTTCGCCGACCTGTCGGTGTACCCGCTGCCCGGCGCCCTCGCCGGCGAGGACGCGGTGCTGCTGGCGGACATCTTCCCCACCGCCTACGAAGTGGGCGTCCTCAACGGGCGGGTGCGGCCCGGGGACACCGTCGTCGTGGTCGGCGCGGGACCGGTCGGGCTGGCCGCCATCGCCACCGCCCGGCTGTTCGGGCCGGAACGGGTGGTCGCCGTGGACCTGGCGGCGGCCCGGCTCCAGGCGGCGAAGGAGTTCGGCGCCGACGCGGTGGCCGACGCGAGCGAGGGCCCGGAACAGCTCGTCGAGGACCTCACCGGGGAACTCGGCGCGGACGTGGTGATCGAGGCGGTGGGCGCCCCGGAGACCTTCGAACTGTGCACCCGGGTGGTGCGCCCCGGCGGGCACGTCGCCAACGTCGGCGTGCACGGCGCGCCCGCCACCCTGCACCTCGAGGACCTCTGGATCAAGAACGTCACCATCACCACCGGCCTCGTCGACACGCACTCCACGCCCACGCTGCTGCGGATGGCCGCGGCCGGCCGGCTGCCCACCCGCCGCCTGGTCTCCCACACCTTCCCCCTCGACCAGATGCAGGAGGCGTACGACGTCTTCGCCGACGCGGCCGGCACGGGGGCGCTCAAGGTCGTCCTCGGCGTCCCGCAGCACGAGGTGGTGGCCGTGCCCCCGACCGTCTGACGGCACGGCACGGCACCGCACGGCAGGACCCGGCACGGCGGCGGGACCCGGCCGTCCCGCCGCTCTGTCGCGCAGGTCCGCGGAAAGACACGTTCCGCCCGTGCGGGCCGGGGGACGACGCGCGACCCTGGAGGGGGGCGCGGTCGGCACCCGTGCGAGGAGGTGACCTCCCATGGCGAGGACGCGTGGTGCGAGGCCCACGGTGCCCTGGTGGCGCTGGCGGCGCAACCCGCTGTGCCGCCGCAGCGACGTCGCCGAGGCCTGGCTGCTGATCGCGACGGCCGTCCTCACCCTGGTCCTCTCGGGGTTCGCCGGGCTGGCGACGGCGGGCGCGGTGGACGCGTCGCTCGACGACCGCCGGGAGCGCACCCGCCCGGTCCCGGCCGTGCTGGTCGAGGACGTGCGCGACGCGGCCCCCGTGTCCGAGAACAGCGACGGCGGCGTGTGGGCCGAGGTGCGCTGGACCGCCCCCGACGGCGCCCGCCGCACCGGACGGGCCGAGGTGCCCGTCGGCAGCGAGGAGGGCACCGAGGTCACCGTGTACAACGACGCGTCCGGCCGGCTCGTGTCCGCGCCGCCCGAGGGCGCCGAGGCGGACTTCCAGATCGCCATGGCCGGCATCACGGTCTCCCTCCTCGCCGGGGGCGCGGTCCTGCTCGCCGGGTGGGCCGCCCGGGCCCGGCTGCGGCTGCGGCGCCTGGACCGGTGGGAGGCCGAGTGGCGCCAGGTCGAACCGATGTGGCGCAAGCGGATGACCGGCTGATCCCGCCGCACCCGTGACAGCACGGTGATCCGACGTGGCGACCTGATGAATCGCAGGTTTTCGCAAGTCACTACATGCTTGCCTCGTCCTGCCGTCGCGAACGGAGCAGAGGGGCCGTGTCCGTACCGCTGCCGTCGGCCGGGATCCGGCCCCGGGTCGCCTCCCTGCTCCCCACCCGCGCCGACCTCGCCCAGGCCCGCCGCCACCCCCGCCGGGACCTGCCGGCCGGACTGACCGTCGCGGTCGTCGCGCTGCCGCTCGCCCTCGGCTTCGGCGTGTCCTCCGGCCTCGGCGCGGAGGCCGGACCGGCCACCGCCGTGGTCGCCGGCGCCCTCGCGGCCGTGTTCGGCGGCTCCCACCTCCAGGTCTCCTGCCGCCGCGCCGGAAAGGGGACGGCACGATGACCACGCCGCAGTACCAGCTGAAGACCGAGTTCCTCAAGACGCTGGGCCATCCCGCCCGGATCAGGGGGCTGGAACTGCTCGGCGAACGCGAGCACTCGGTGGGGGAGATGCTCCCGCACGTGGGCATCGAGCCCGCGCACCTCTCCCAGCAGCTCGCCGTGCTGCGCCGGGCGAACCTGATCGTCGGCCGCAAAGAGGGCTCGGCCGTCCACCACTCGCCGACCGACCCCCACGTGGCGGAGCTGCTGCGGGGGGCGCGCACCATCCTCTCCGGCGTCCTCGCCGGCCAGGCCGGACTCCTCGCGGACCTCCAGGCCGCACAGGGGGGACCAGGACCGTGTCGTGACGGCGCGGGCGGCGGGGCGTCAGGCGTCGCCCCGCCGGCAGTGCAGGAACAGATGCGGCTCCGGGCGGGCCTCCGGGTGACTCGGGGTGAACATCGTGCTCTCCTCCCACTCCACCGACAGCCCCGCCTCCCGTACGAGGGCGATGACGTCCTGCGCCGCGAAGCTGGTGACGCGAGCGGGATGCCCCATGAACACCCCGTCGAACTCCTCCACGTCCAGCGGCACGGTGGCCAGCACCAGCCGGCCGCCCGGCTTGAGCGCGGCCGCCAGCCGGTGGACCAGCTCCCGCTGCTCCGCCCGGGTCATCTGCAGCAGCGCGAAGTACACGCAGACCGCGTCGTAGGAGTCCTCCGGGAGCGGCATCCGCCGGACGTCGTCGCACCGGAACTCCGCCTCCGGCACCTGCCGGGAGGCGATCTCCACCATCACGGGTGACACGTCGACGCCCAGCACCCGGTGTCCGGCGCCGGCCAGCGTGGCGGCCGTGGGCCGTCCGGTGCCGCTGCCCACGTCCAGCACCGTGCTGCCGGGGGAGAGCCGTGCGAGCAGCCAGGTCAGCGACGCCCGGTGGGCCGAGGAGGACGCGAACGCCTTCTCGTAGTCGCTGCCCAGCGCGTCGAACAACGCCGCCGCCGGTGATCCGTGTTCCTCGCCGCCCACGACACACCCCGCTTCCCAGTCGCCGATGCCGGGCATCGTGCCACTCGTGCCCCGCCGTCACAACGGCGCCTCGCCGGGTCCGGCTTGCGGACGCGGCGGCCGGCACGGCAGTGTCGTGGACGTGCCGACCCTGCTGATCGTCCACCACACGCCCTCGCCGAACTGCCAGGCGATGTTCGAAGCCGTCGTCTCCGGCGCGACCGCCCCGGAGATCGAGGGCGTCCGGGTGGTGCGGCGCGCCGCGCTGTCCGCGACCGCCGCCGACGTCCTGGACGCCGACGGCTGCCTCCTGGGCACGCCCGCCAACCTCGGCTACATGTCGGGCGCGCTCAAACACTTCTTCGACCAGATCTACTACCCCTGCCTGGACTCCACCCGCGGTCGCCCCTTCGGGTACTACGTGCACGGCGGCAACGACATCACCGGCGCCGTGCGGGGGATCGAGTCGGTCACCACCGGCCTCGGCTGGCGTCGCGCCGCCGAGGCCGTGACCGTCACGGGCGAGCCCGACAAGGCCGCCCTGGAGCGCTGCTGGGACCTGGGCGCCACCCTCGCGGCGGGACTGGCGGACTGACGCCCGCCGGGTCCCGCCGGGGTCAGGCGCCGTCCATCCTCTGCCGGTCCTGCTCGTCCCAGGCGCGGGTGTCGCGCGGCTGCGTGTACGGCTCCTCCTCCGGAGGATGCCCCCCGGCGATGGCCCGCTGCCGGGCGATCTCCGCGTCGAACTCCAGTCCCAGCAGGATCGCCAGATTGGTGATCCACAGCCAGATCAGGAAGATGATGACACCGGCCATCGTGCCGTACGTCTTGTTGTACGAACCGAAGTTGGCGACGTAGAGGGCGAACCCGGCGGACGCGGCCAGCCAGATCAGCAGCGCCACGAAGCTGCCCGGGGTGACCCACCGGAACCCCTTCACCTTGGCGTTCGGCGCGGCCCAGTACAGCAGCGCGATCATGACGGTGACCAGCAGGACCAGCACCGGCCACTTGGCGATCGACCACACCGTGAGGGCCGTGTCGCCCAGCCCGAGCAGATCGCCCGCCTGCCGGGCCATCCCGCCGGTGAAGACCACGATCAGCGCGCTGACCGTGGCCATCAGCAGCAGGGCGACCGTCACGCCCACGCGGACCGGCAGCACCTTCCACATCGGGCGGCCCTCGGGCATGTCGTAGACCGCGTTCGAGGAGCGCATGAACGCCGCCACGTAGCCCGACGCCGACCAGACGGCCAGCAGCAGACCGGCGATGGCCACCAGCGACCCGACGCCCGCGTTGCCCTGCAACTGCTGGATCGCCTGGGTGATGATGTCCCGCGCCGCGCCGGGGGCGGTGAGCTCCTGGACGTTCTCCAGGACCTTGTCCGTCGTCGACCTCCCGGTGAGGCCGAGGAGCGACACCAGGGCCAGCAGCGCCGGGAACAGCGCCAGGACTCCGTAGTACGTCAGGGCGGCGGCGCGGTCGGTGAGCTCGTCGTCCTTGAACTCGCGCACACTGCCCTTCAGCGCCGCCTTCCAGGCGCCCTTGGGCAGCTTCGTCGGGGTGTCCGGCGCCGCCCGTTCCACCGCGTCGCTCGGGCCCGGCTCCTGCGCCGGCTGTCCGGCCCGCCGCGAGGACGCGGACTCGTCCGGCGCGTCTTGGTGTGCCGGCCGGTGGTCCCGGCCCGGGATATGCAGCTTCATGGCGACCGAGTGCCCCCGCGACGCCATGTCACGCCCGGGCGCGCGGGTGACGCGACCCTGCGGGGAACACCTTGTGGGAGCGCTCCCACAGGTGCAGGATGCCCACCATGACCGAGTCTCCCGCTGTCCGTCCGTACCGCCCCGAGGACCGTGAGGCCCTCGACGACATCTGTGTCCGCACCGCGCACAACGGCCGGGACAGCCGCCCCCACTACGCCGACCCCTCCGTCTTCACCGCCGCCTTCGCCGCCCCCTACGCCCACCTGGAGCCGGAGCTGGCCTTCGTGCTGGACGACGGACGGGGGCGCGCGGTCGGCTATGTCGTCGGCGCCGCCGACACCGCCCGGTTCGCCGAGCGGTTCCGCACCGAGTGGCTCCCCCTGGTGGCCGAGCGCCATCCCGCACCGTCCGGCCCGCCGGCCACCCCGGACGAGGAGATCGCCCGGCTGCTGCACCACCCCGAGCGCATGGTCGTGCCGGAGCTGGCCGCCTGGCCCGCCCATCTGCACATCGACCTGCTGCCGGAGTGGCAGGGCCGGGGCCACGGGCGGTGCCTGATGCGCACCCTGCTCACCGCTCTCGCGGAGCGCGGCGTCCCGGCCGTGCACCTCGTGATGACGGCCGCCAACAAGCCCGCCCGTGCCTTCTACGACCGGATGGGCTTCGAGGAGATCGACGCGCCGACGGACGACTCGGTCGTCTGCCTCGGCCGCTCCACGCGGGACCTCGACCGGCTCTGAGAGGCGCCCTCCCGCACGTCTGCGCGGGCCTTCGCCGTCGAAAGCGTCGAACACGCCACGAGGTGACGGAAGTGGCGAGAACGAAGGGTTGCCCCTTCCGCCGTCCGGGCGCAGATTGCCCTCTGGGAGCGCTCCCAGAGGGCGCGCGCGGCGGGTGCGCGCGCCCGCACTCCACGACCCCGTGACGGAAGGAAGAACCATGAATTGGCATGCGCAGGACATTTCTCCGCGTGGTCTGCCGAGGGGCCGGTCCCGGCTCGCCCTCGCCCTGAGCGCCGTCGTCGCCGCACTGCTGTGCCTGGTCCCCTGGAGCGGCACGGCCCACGCCCACGGCTCCGTGGTGGACCCCGCGTCCCGCAACTACGGCTGCTGGCAGCGGTGGGGCAGCGACTTCCAGAACCCGGCGATGGCCCAGCAGGACCCGATGTGCTGGCAGGCCTGGCAGGACAACCCCAACGCCATGTGGAACTGGAACGGCCTCTACCGCGACGGGTCGGGCGGCAACTTCCGGGCGGTCGTCCCCGACGGCCGGCTCTGCAGCGGCGGCCACACCGAGAACGGCCGCTACCGCTCCCTCGACACGCCGGGCGCCTGGAAGACCACCGACGTGGGCAGCAGCTTCACCGTCGATCTGTACGACCAGGCGAGCCACGGCGCGGACTACTTCCTCGTCTACGTCACCAAGCAGGGCTTCGACCCCACCACCCAGCGGCTGCGCTGGGACGACCTCCAACTGGTGACCCGGACCGGGTCCTACGCCCCGGGCAACCACTACGCGATCCCGGTGAGGACGTCCGGCCTGAGCGGCCACCACGTCGTCTACACGATCTGGCAGGCCTCGCACTCCGACCAGACGTACTTCCTGTGCAGCGACGTGAACATCACCTGAGCGGGCCCGAGCAGGGAGGACAGGGTGCGCTGACGCCCGCGGCCCCCGCCGGACGCGTCCCGTCCGGCGGGGGCCGTGCGTCCCGAGTGGCCCGCGCCCGCTGGGATTCCGGGAAGAAATCGTGAGCCGGCTGAACACGATGCGGTCCGCCCGCGTATGGAGCGTGGGAATCGAACGCCCGACCCCCGCGACAGAAGCGTAGGAGTACTGCCTTGGCACGCAACACACGCAGACGCCCCAAACAGCGCGCGACGCTCGCCGCTTTCGCCTTGATCCTGGGTGGCGGCGGCATGATGGCGGCCAATGTCTACGCTTCCGCGACGGACGGCGGGACGGCGGACGCGCAGGTGCTGTCGGGCGCCGCCACCATCGACTGTCCCGACGTGGCCACCGAGCTGACCGCGGTGCCCGACCGGGCCCGCGCGGAGGTGGACAGGGAACTCGCGGGGCTCGACGCCCAGATCGCCGAGGCCTACCAGCGGCTCGGCGAGTCGGCCGACGCGGTCCGCCAGGACCCCGGCTTCGCCGGGAACGCCATCGCAGGACCGCTGAAGGACAAGCGCGCCGCGGTGCTGGCCCGCATCGGGGCCGCCATCGAGAAGGCCGGCGGTGAGCGGCCGCAGAACCTCGACGACCTCGCCGCCTGCGCCGTGCGCGACTCCGGCAACGTCCCCGCCCCCGAGGAAGGCGGCGACGGCGGTGAGCAGCCCGGCGACGACCAGGACCAGCAGGACGGCGACGGCCGGCAGAACGGCGACGGCGACCAGCAGGGCGGCCGGGACGGTGGCGACCAGCAGGGCGGCGGCAACGGCGGTCAGGCCGGCAACGGACCGGTGCCCGGCGACTACGTCTCCATCGAGAGCGTCCAGCCCGATGTCAACACCCCGCAGCCGTCGGGGAACGCCTCCACCGGCACCTTCACCAGCGAGTGCGGCGTCAACGAGAACGGCCTGTTCAACTCGGACAACGTCATCGCCGCCCCCGGCGTGAGCAACGGCGCCCACCACTTCCACGACTACATCGGCAACCAGGCCACCGACGCCTTCGTCAGCGACGAGGAGCTGGCGCGGGCGGAGACCAGCTGCGAGGACCAGCGCGACAGGTCCTCCTACTACTGGCCGGTGCTGCGCCTGCAGAACGGCACCGAGGAGCGCGACGCCCGGTCCCCGGGCGGCGGCATCGAGGGCAACGTCGGTGAGATCGTCACCCCGAAGGACGTCACGCTGACCTTCGTCGGCAACCCGAAGGGCAAGGTCACGGCCATGCCCCGGCTGCTGCGCATCATCACCGGCGACGCCAAGTCCTTCGTCAACGGCCCGGCCAACGCCAACGCCTCCTGGAGCTGCACCGGTTTCGAGGACCGGCAGCTGAAGGACAAGTACCCGCTGTGCCCGGAGGGCAGTGACGTGGTCCGCACGTTCGCCTTCCAGAGCTGCTGGGACGGCCGCAACATCGACAGCGCCAACCACCGTACGCACATGGCGTTCACGGACGCCGAGGGCAACTGCCCGGCCGGCTTCCAGCCCGTTCCGCAGCTCGTCCAGCGCATCGTGTACGACGTCGACGCGCCGAGCCTGGAGGACGGCGGCAAGACCGTCCCGCTGTTCGCGGTGGACTCCTTCCCCGAGCAGCTGCACAAGCCGATCACCGACCACGGCGACTTCATCAACGTCTTCGAGGAGGACCTGATGAACGAGATGGTCGACTGCATCAACGAGGGCCGCACCTGCGGCGCCGGCGGTGACAACGGCGGCGGCGACAACGGTGGCGACGACGGCGACGGCAACGGTGGTGACGACGGCGACGGCAACGGTGGTGACGGCGACGGTGGCGACGACGGCGACGGCAACGGTGGTGACGGCGACGGGGGCGGTGGCGACGGCAACGAGGGCGGCGACGGCGACGGGGGCGGTGGCGACGGCAACGGTGGCGACAACGGCGGCGAGCAGCCCACCGCCACGCCCGACGACCCGGGCCAGGGCGACGACGGCGGCGACCAGGGCGGCGGGCAGGACGGCGGCGACCAGGGCGGCGGGCAGGACGGCGGCGACCAGGGCGGCAAGGACGACGGCCAGGAGCAGCCCGCGGCGACCGAGAAGCCCGCGGACGGCGAGGCCACGGCCGCGCCCGGACAGCCCGACGTGAAGGTCTCCGACCCGGCCGACGCCGGTGACCGGAACGACGTCACGGGCGGCGCGGACGCCGGTGACGGCGGCCAGGCAGCCCAGGCCGCCCAGGTGCCCGGCAGCCTCCCCGAGCTCGAGGGCGGCGCCCAGGCCCAGGGCGCCGGCGGCAGCCTCGCCGAGACCGGCGCCCAGCTGTGGCCGGCCGCCATCGGCGGAGTGCTGGTGATCTTCGGTTTCCTCGTCCTGCGCAGCGTGCGGCGCAACGCCTGACGTTCAGCACGCGGCGGGCGGTAGGATCCCTCGGGGTCCTGCCGCTCTCCGTTACCCCGCCCGACCGCCGGCGCCTCCGCCCGCCTCCCGGGCGTCAGGCCGTGCCCGCCCGGTCGTACGCCGTGAGCAGCAGCGCCACGTCGTCCGGCCGGTCCTCCGTGCGGCGGGCCGCGCCGATCAGCCGGTCGGCCAGCTCCTCCACGGAGCCGGTCCGGCTGCCGGCCAGGCACCGGCGGACCGTGTCGATGCCGGTCGCGATGTCGCTGCCGGGCACCTCGACCAGCCCGTCCGTGTAGAGCGCCAGCACGCTGCCGGGCTCCAGGGTGAGCGCGGTGACCGGGTAGGCGGCGTCCGGCTGCACCCCCAGCAGCACCCCGCCCTCCAGGTCCAGCGTCTCCGCGCTCCCGTCGGGGTGACGCAGCAACGGCGGGGGATGGCCCGCCCGCACGGCCCGGGCGTGCCCGGTCGTCGGGTCCAGTTCGACGTAGCAGCAGGTGGCGAAGAGGTCCGTCTCCAGTTCGGCGAGCAGCCGGTTGGTGTGCGTGATGACCTCCTGCGGCGGCCGCCCGCTCGAGGCGAAGGCGTGCACCGCGCTGCGCAGCTGCCCCATGACGGCCGCGGCGCCCACGCTGTGCCCCTCCACGTCCCCGATGACCAGCGCCACCCCGCGCCCCGTCGGGATGACGTCGTACCAGTCGCCGCCGATGTCCATGCCCTTGGTGCCGGGCAGATAGCGGCCGGTGGTGCGCAGCCGGCCGACGGCGGGCAGCCGGTGCGGCAGCAGGCCCTCCTGCAGCCCGCGCGCCACGGCCGACTCGGCGTCGTAGAGCCGGGCCCGCTCCATGGCCTGCGCGGTCAGACCGGCCAGCGCGGTCAGCGCGCTGCGCTCCTCCGCGGTGAAGCGGTGCGGGGTGTTCCAGCCGAGGATGCAGGAGCCGATCGGGTGACCGGAGGCGATCAGCGGCAGGAACGCCCAGGAGGTCATGGGGTCCAGTGCCAGATGCGGGTACGCGCCGACGAGTTCCTCCGGCGACTCGAAGAACAGCGGCAGGCGCGTGGTCAGCGTGTGCACCCCGGGCAGGTCGGCGTCCAGCGGCACCCCCTCGAACGGGTCGAGGAAGTGCTGCGGGTAGCCGTCCTCCCACAGCAGGTACATCCGTCCGTCGCGGACCGTGTACAGGGCGACCTCCTGCGCCCCGAAGGCCGGGAGCAGCTGTTCGGAGACGGCGCGGCACACGTCCCGGACGGTGACGGCCTCGGTGAGCACGCTGGCCATCTGCACCACGTGGTACAGCGCCCCCGCGCGGGCGGTGGCGACCAGCCCGGTCGGCGGGTCCGCCGGGGGCGCCGGGGACGGCGTCAGCGTCCCTCCGGGCTCGGCGCCCGCCGGGGCGGCCGTGCGGAAGACCCGTCCGGTCAGCCCGTGCACGCCCGGGTAGAGCACGAAGCCGAGCCAGACCCCGTCCGGGTCGCGCACCAGGTACGACACCGGCTGCTGCGTCAGCATCGCCGCCCGGTAGCGGTCCTCGTACGCCGGGTCGCGCAGCCAGGTGAGGACCCGCCACGGATAGTGGCCGAGCAGCCGCTCCAGATCGCAGCCGAGCAGGTCCTGGCAGCGGCGGTTGGCGTAGATGACCCTGCCGTCCTGGTCCAGGGAGAACAGCCCGTCGGGCAGCCGCTCGGCCGCCTCCGCGGCGGTGACCCCGCCCGCCACGTCGACCAGGGCCCCCACCAGCAGCCGGGCCGTGCCCTCCGCCCGCACCACGTGCCCCCACAGCTCCACCGGCCGGTAGTGGACCGCCTCGGCGCCGTCCCGCGTCTCCTCCAGCACCCGGAGGTGCCGGCCCCGGATCTGCCCGGTGTCCTCCGCCTCCCGCCGGGCCGCCCGCAGTTCGTACAGGTCGTCCGGTGACACCCGCTCCTCGACCGCGGCCAGGGTGCCGCCGAACCGGTCGCGGTCCACGCCCAGCAGCGCCAGCGCGTCGTCGTCCCCGGCCCAGGTGTCGCTGTCCAGGTTCCACTCGACCATGCCGACCGCCACCGCCTGGGCGGGCGGCGTCGGCAGCCGCACGCTGACCGGCTGGTCGTCGTACTCGATGCCGTACGCCGGCGCGTCCGCGTCCGTGCGGCCGGGCAGGCGGCGGGCGAACGCGGTGAGGCGCTCCTCCATGTCCCGTCCGGCCCGGCGCAACCCCTCGCGCACCTGCTCCTCCCGGGCCGGCTCACGGCCGGAGGAGTGCAGCACCGTGAGGACGCCCACCGTCTCGCCGCCGACCCGCACCGGGTGGTGGGCGTGCGCGAACGAGTACGGCAGCGCGGCCGTGAACTGCGGGAAGCGCAGCATCGTCGCCCGGTCGTCGGGCAGGTACTGGGTCTCGCCGCTGCGGAACGCCTCGCACATCGGCAACGCGCCGCTCACCGGGATCCGCCACCACGGCTTCAGCAGCCCGCGGGGTACGCCGGACACCACGCAGAGCACCAGCGACCTGCGGTCGGGCGACCGCAGGTACACCGCCCCGCCGTACCCCCCGGTGCCCCGCACGGCCGCCACCACGGCGTCCGCGAGCGCGTCCTCGACACGCGCCTCCGGGGAACCGGTCCGGCTCTTCCCCGCGCCGGGTAGGGGCGGGCCCGCCGGCCGCTTCCCGCGCGGTGCGGCGGCTGCACCACCCATGTAGCGCCCTCCCGGTGCACACGGAACGGGACGTTCGTCCGCTCCCCACCAGCATGTGTCATGCGCGCCGGTACGGCGACCGGCCGCACGGACCGCAACCATCGGGGCATCCCGGTCGTCCCACCGGATACCAGAACGTTGTCGTCCCAGGGGGCCGAAAATGCTTCAATCAAGAACAGTCTGCGCGACGGTCGTGCTGCTCGGCGCCACGCTGGTGACGGCGGCGGTCCCGGCCGTGGCCGCCCCGCCGGCGGCGCCGGCCACGGCGGCGGCCTGCTCCACCGGCTGGGGCAGCGGCGACAAGGCGGCCACCGCCGCCACGACCGCCTCCGTCCGGGACGTGCGCACCGGCCGGCACGACTGCTACGACCGCATGGTCGTCGACGTGCCCGGCGCCGCGCGCGGCGACCTCGGCCACGTCGTCCGCTACGTCGACCGGCTCCACCAGGACGGATCGGGACGGCACGTCCCCGTCTCCGGCGGCGCGATCCTCGAGGTGCGCGTCACCGCACCGGCGTACGACCCCGAGACCGGCGCGGCCACCTTGCCCGCGCGCGCCGGAGGCGTCCTGCCGGGCGTGGACCTGACCGGATACCGCACCTTCCGGGACGCGCGGTTCGCCGGCAGCTTCGAGGGCGACACCCAGATCGGCCTCGGGGTGCGCGGGCGGCTGCCGTTCCGTGTGCTGCAGTTCGACGGACGTCTCGTGATCGACGTCGCCCACACCTGGACCGGCGCCGCCCGCTGAGCGCGCGCCGTGTGACGAGCCGGGCGGTCAGGGCTCCGCGCCGCCCGACTCGCAGACCTGCCGCGCCACGTCCCGCAGCTTGGTGTTGGTGCGCTGCGACCGGGTGCGCAGCAGGTCGAACGCCTGGTCCTCCGCGAGGTGGTGCCGGCCCATCAGGATGCCCATCGCCTGGCCGATCAGATGCCGGGTGGCGATGGCCTCCCGCAGCTGCGCGCCGGTACGGGCGGTGGCGAAGGCGACCGCCGCGTGCGACGCCAGCAGCCAGCCCGCGGTCTCGCTGTCCTCGGTGAACATCCCCGGCTTGCGGGAGTACATGTTGAGGGCGCCCAGCTCCTCCTCCCGCGTGTACAGCAGGAACCCCATCATGCTGCCCACCCCCAGCTCCCGGCACCGGGGCACGAAGCGCGGCCAGTGCTCCGGGGGCTCCGTCAGGTCGGGGATGCGGAAGACCCGCTCCGGGCGGTCGGGCCGGGCCGCGTCGAAGCACGGTCCCTCGCACAGCTCCCCCTGCAGCCGGTCGCTGACGGACACGAACTCCTCCGTCGGCGCCAGCGAGCGCACCCGTCCCTCGCCCAGGACGAGGATGCCCGAGGCGTCGCAGCCGTCCACGAGCTCCACGGCCGAGCGCGAGATCTGCTCCAGCGTCGCGTCGAGCGTGTGCTCCGCGAGCAGATCCCGGGCCATCGACGCCATGCGCTGAGCGAAGACCCGCCAGTCCACCGTCCGCCTCCTCCGTCCGGCCGTGCCTCCCCGGCCATCGTGACTTCCCCCACGGGTCGCCTCTTTCCCTCCTCGCACCGAAACAGGCCGTCCGTCCCCGCATCCGGTGAGCGCGCCGATCGGGGGCAGACGGCCTACGTGATCTCCGGCGTGCCCCGGCCACCGGGGACGCCGGCGTCCGGCCCGTCAGAGAGAGGAGTCACCACGGTGACCATGCCCGAGCGTCGTACCCGTGTGTCACGCCCCGGCCGGCGCTTCGACCTGCGCTCCACCGCCATGTTCTTCGGACTGCTCGCCGCGGCGCTGGTCGTCGGGGGCCTGGCGGTGCGGGCACTGGCCGGGGTGGTGCAGCGCCGCCCGGTGTGGGCCGTCGTGCTGCTCTGCCTGGTCGTCGCCGTCGCGCTGGCCCGCGGCCGCCGCAGGCGGCGGCTGTCGGCGGCGCGGATCGCCCGGCACGCCGGGGAGGCGCTGGCCCGGGGCACCTCCACCGCCCTGGACGCCCTGGACGCCCCGGCGCCGGCCCCGCTCACCATCCCCGCCCAGGCCGGCCCGCCCGAGGAGGTCACCTCACCGCTGCCCGTGGCCCAGGGGATCGACCACGAGGCGCTCACGCCCGACGAGTTCGAGGCCGCCACCGCGGAGCTGTGCGCCCGGGACGGCTGCACGCGGGTGCGGGTGGTCGGCGGCGCGGGCGACCTGGGGGCCGACGTGACCGCGCTGACCCCCGACGGCCGCCGCCTCGTCGTCCAGTGCAAGCGCTACGGCGAGGACAACAAGGTCGGCTCGCAGGACCTCCAGCGCTTCGGCGGCACCTGCTTCACCGTCCACGAGGCCGACGTCGCCGTCGTCGTCACCACCGGCGAGTTCACCGTCCCGGCCCTGGAGTACGCCGAGCAGTGCGGCATCGTCTGCGTCGACGGCGACGGGCTGCTCGCCTGGAGCCAGGGACGCGCGGCCGCGCCGTGGGCGGCGGTGCCCCGCGAGGAGCCGGCGTAGCGGGCCGTTGTCAGTGCCGGATGCCACCCTGCCGGTATGGACGAGACGGAGTTCATGCGCGGCAGGGTGTACGGGGCGGACCACGACGACCCGGGCCCGCGCGAGGGACGGGTGTACGCGGAGCTGTCCGGAGGCCCGCTGGACGGCCTGCTGCTGGACGTCACCGGCCACGGCCCGGCGGAGCGGCGGCACGGCGTGGGCCTGCCCACCGAGATAGGCCGCTACGGCCCCGGCGGCCGCGCGGTGTACGCGCCCCGCGCGGCCGGCGACCGGGTGTACGAGTGGCGGGGCGACGTGCCCTGACCGGGCCCGCCCCGCACGCGGGTACGGAGCGGCGACCGGGGCAGACGTAACCGTAGGACACCGGCCGGCCTCGCCGGCGGGAGGAGGCCCGACGGGCATGAAACGGATCGCCGAACCCGCCTCGGCACTGCGCGGCCGCATCGGCCACGCCATCTTCTCGCGGGTGGCCGGACCGGACGGGCCCGACAACCGCGCCCGCATCCACGGCACCCCGGGCCCGCGCTGGTTCGGCCCCGAGCGGCCGGTCCGCCGGGTGCACGGCGACGCCTCGATGTTCATCGGCGGCCTGTCCGCCCTGCTGCTCCAGTCGCTCCACCCGCTCGCCATGGCCGCCGTCGCCGCCCACTCCGGTTTCCGCGGCGACCCCTGGGGGCGGCTCCAGCGGACCAGCACCTTCCTCGCCGTCACCACGTACGGCACCGCCGACAGCGCCCAGCAGGCCGTCGACCGGGTGCGCGCCGTCCACGGGACGGTCCACGGCACCGCGCCCGACGGCCGGGAGTACCGGGCGTCCGACCCGCACCTGCTGTGCTGGGTGCACGTCGCCGAGGTCGACATGTTCCTGCGCGCCCACCAGCGCTACGGCGCCCGCCCGCTGGACGCCGCGGGCTGCGACGCGTACGTCGCCGACATGGCGCGCATCGCCACCGCCCTCGGCGTCCCCGACCCGCCCGTGGACCGCGCCCAGCTCGCCGAGCGGCTCGCCGCCTACCGCGACGAGCTGCACGCCACTCCGGACGCCCTGGCCACCGCGCGGTTCCTGCTGCTCGACCCGCCCGTCCCGCTGCTCGCCCGGCTGCCGTACGGCGTCCTCGCCGCGAACGCCGTGTCCCTGCTGCCGCCCTGGGCGTCCCGCGCGCTGCGGGTGCCCCGCGTGCCCGCCGAGGGCCTGTGCGTCCGCCCGCTCGGCACCGCCGTCACCGCCGGCATCCGCTGGGCGCTGGCCCCCACCCGCCCCGCGGCCTGACCCGTCCGGCGGTCCTCCTGGTTGACGCCGGTCAGGCGGGGCACTCAAAGCTGACCGGCGGCGCTCAGGGACACAGGAGGCAACAGTGGCGCTTCGTCATCGCTTGATCCGCACGGACCCGCGGTCCGTGTGGGCCGTGCTGGAGGACGGCACCCGCTACGCGGACTGGGTGGTGGGCGCGTCCTCGTCGAAGCCGGTGCGCGGCCACTGGCCGCAGCTCGGCTCCGCGATCGGCTACGAGGTGCGCATCGGCCCGCTGAAGCTGCACAACGAGACCGTCGTCCGGCGCTGCATCCCCGGCGAGGTGCTGGAACTGGAGGCCAAGGCCGGGCCGCTGGGCACCGCGCGCATCGCCATCGAGGTGCAGCCCTGGGGCGACCAGTGCCTCGTCAAGGTGGACGAGCACCCCCTGCGCGGTGCGGGCGGCTTCGTGCACAACGTGGCCGTCGAGGCCCTCATCCAGCTCCGCCACCGGGCCATGCTCGCCCGGCTGGCGCACCTCGTCGAGACGGAGGCCGCCGAGGCGGAGGAACGCCGGCCGCTCGGCCAGGTCGTGCAGCCGGAGCCCGGGACGGGAGGCGCCCGTGGCTGACGCCGTCGTCATCGGCGCCGGGCCCAACGGCCTGGTCGCGGCGAACCTGCTCGCCGACGCCGGCTGGAGCGTGAAGGTCCTGGAGGAACAGCCCGAGCCCGGCGGCGCCGTGCGCCACGACCACGGCGTCCACCCCGACTTCGCCAGCGACCTGTTCAGTTCCTTCTACCCGCTCGCCGCCGCCTCCCCGGTGGTGGCCGGACTGGGCCTGGAGCACCACGGGCTGCGCTGGAGCCACGCCCCGCACGTCGTCGCCCACCCGCTGAGCGACGGCCGCTGCGCGGTCCTGGACCGCAGCGTCAGCGTCACCGCCGCTTCCCTGGACTCCTTCGCGCCCGGCGACGGCGACGCCTGGCGACGGCTGCACGCCATGTGGGAGCGCCTGCGCCCCGACCTGCTGGACGCCCTGTTCACGCCGTTCCCGCCGGTCCGCTCCGGCCTCCGGCTCGCCGTGCGGCTGCGCGGCACCGGAGGGCTGCGCATGGCGCGCACCCTGGTGCTGCCGGTGCGCCGCATGGCGGAGGAGGAGTTCCGCGGCGAGGGCGGAGGACTGCTGCTGGCGGGCAACGCCCTCCACGCCGACCTCGCGCCCGAGGCCGCCGGCAGCGGCGGCTTCGGCTGGCTGATGTCCATGCTCGGACAGACGTACGGCTTCCCCGTGCCGGCCGGCGGCGCGGGCGCCCTCACCGACGCCCTCGTACGGCGCCTCGAGGCGCGCGGGGGAGTGGTGCAGTGCGGGCGGCACGTGCGGCGGGTCGTCGTGCGCGACGGGCGCGCGGTCGCGGTGCGCCTCGCCGACGGGGAGACCGTCCCCGCCCGGCGCGCCGTCCTCGCCGACGTGTCCGTGCCCTCCCTCTACGGCGAACTCGTCGCCCCCGAGGACCTGCCGCAGCAGCTGCTGTCCGACCTGGAGCGCTTCCAGTGGGACTTCGCCACCTTCAAGGTCGACTGGGCGCTGGACGGGCCCGTCCCGTGGCGGTGCGAGGGCGCCGCCGGAGCCGGGACCGTCCACCTCGCCGACGGGCTCGACGAACTCACCCGCTTCGCCGCCCAGCTCGCCACCGGCCGGATCCCCGACCGTCCGTTCTCCCTGTTCGGCCAGATGACCACCTCCGACCCGTCCCGCTCCCCGGAGGGCACCGAGTCGGCCTGGGCCTACACCCACGTCCCGCACCGCGTCGTGGGGGACGCGGGCGACGACGGCCTCACCGGCTCCTGGGACAAGGACGAGCAGGAACGCATGGCCGACCGCGTCGAACGCCACGTGGAGCGGTTCGCGCCCGGCTTCCGCGACCGCATCCGGGCCCGGCGGGTCCTCGCCCCGCCCACGCTCCAGTCCCTCGACCGGAACCTGCACGGCGGCGCCATCAACGGCGGCACCACCGCCATGCACCAGCAGCTGTTCTTCCGCCCGGCCCCCGGCACCGGACGGCCCGAGACCCCCGTCAAGGGCCTGTACCTGGCGTCCGCCGGCGCCCACCCGGGCGGCGGCGTGCACGGCGCGCCCGGCGCGAACGCCGCGCGGGCGGCCCTGCGCCGGTCCTTCGCGCCCGGCCTGACCGGCGCCCAGCGGCTGCTGGCCCACCGCGACCGCACCGGACGCCGGCAGCCCGACCGGGGCGGACGGCCCGCATGACCCCCGCCGGCCGCCGGCCGGACACCGACTCCAGAGGAGAGGCGCGACGATGAGCGGACACGACGGACAGCCCGGCGACGGCCCCGACCGCGCGCACCGGCGCCCGGAGGGCGTCAGCGACGAGACGGTCGAGGCGCTGGGATCACTGTCGAAGGCACTGGAGACCACCGAACGGGCCCGCGGCCACCTCTACAGCTTCCACCAGCTCACCGGCACCGCCGACCTGGAACTGGACCGGGCCGTGGAACTGCTGCACAACGCCGGACACCCGGACTGGGCGGAGACCGTGCGCACCCAGGTGCTGGGCCGCAACGTGATCCCCGGCCACTGGACGTTCCAGATCGTCGAGGCGTACGACCGCACCTACTACCGGCCGTTCCGGGAGCTGGAGCAGGCCGCCGTGGAGGAGCTGGCCGACGGCCGCGACCACCTCTTCGAGGCGGAGATGAAGGAGGCCCGCAGGACCGCGGGCCACCCGCACCACACCGCCCGCCCCGACACCGACCCGCAGGTGACCGGCGGGAAGGGCGGCGACGGCGGATGAGCGGCGGCCCGCTGCGGGGACGCACCGCCGTCATCACCGGGGCCGCGCGCGGGATCGGCGCCGCCCTGGCCCGCGACCTCGCCGGACGCGGCATGCGGGTGGCGCTGCTCGGCCACGAGGGCGAGCGGCTGCGGGAACTCGCCGACGCGCTGCCCGGGCCCGCCCTCGCGCACGAGGTCGACGTCACCGACGACGCGGCGCTGGCGCGGGCGGCGGACGCGGTCCGGACCGGGCTCGGCCGCCCCTCGGTCGTCGTCGCCAACGCCGCCGTGACGGACGGCGGACTGTTCGCGGACTCCGACCCCGCGCGGTGGCGGCGCATCATCGACGTCAACCTCACCGGCAGCGCGGCCACCGCCCGCGCGTTCCTGCCGGACCTGACGGCGACCCGGGGGTACCACCTCCAGGTCGCCTCGCTGGCCGCCATCGGCGCCGCCCCGATGATGAGCGCGTACTGCGCCTCCAAGGCGGGGGCGGAGGCCTTCGCCCACTCCCTGCGCGCGGAGGTCGCCCACCTCGGCGTGGCCGTCGGCCTCGGCTACCTCACCTGGATCGGCACCGACCTGATCCAGGACGCCGACCGTCACACCGTGATGCGGGAACTACGGGGTCACATGCCGTGGCCGGTGCGGAACGTGTACCCGGTCGACCGCGCCGCGGCCCGCCTCGCCACGGCGGTCGAACGACGCAGCACAGCCGTGTACTACCCTCGCTGGCTCCGCCTGGGCCAGCCGGTACGGGCCGCGATGCCGTCGGTGGTCACCAGGGCGACCCGCCATTACCTGCCCCGCCTGGAATCCCGTGCGTCCTTGACCCACACGGAACTCCTGGGCGGAGGGGGACGCGCGGACGCGGCGGCACGGGGCGGGTGAGGGGCGTCCCGGGGGTCGCCCCCGGACGGCGCCCGGTCCGGGGCGGGCGCGGACTCGATCGTCGGGGTACGCGTGGTTCCGTGAGCGGGGGCACGCCGACCGGTCCCCGAGGGCCCGGCGGGACGGGGAGGACACCCCCGGGCGTGCCCGGCCGCGTGTCCCGGCCCGCCCGGTGTCTCCACCGGGCGGGCCGGGGTCTACGCCCCCGGGAACCTCCCCGTCGACCGCAGCGCCCAGCGGCGTTCCGCGTAGGCGAGGTCGTCCCGCCAGAGGCGGGCCGAGGCGGTGCGGACAAGGGGGCGGAGGAGGGGGGCGGCGGTCCGGGCGAGGGCGAAGCCGCGGCGGTCCGAGGCCGCCACCACCGCCTCGGTCACCGCCGTGCGCGGCCGGCCCGACGCGTCCGGGCCCAGGGGGGTGGCGTGGGTCTCGACGACGGAGCCGACCCCCTCGCCCTCGGTGATGTGCATGACGACCGTGCGCGGCTCGGGAGCCGTGAACACCGCCCGCACCGGCACCACCAGACGGCCCGCCACCTTGAACGACACGTCCACGGCGAACGCGTCCCCGTGCGGATCGTCGGAGCGGTTCGCACCGTCCGGCGCGTCGGCCACGGTGAGGTCGACGAACGAGTACGGGTGGAACCAGGCCCCGTGCCAGGGGTCCAGCCGGTTCGCCACGACGTCCTCGGGCTCGCAGACGCCCACCCCGGAGTACACCGCCGTCAGGGCGCGCGCCGGGAGCGGACGGCGCGGTACGACCGGCGCGTCGAGCGGCTCCTCACCGCCGACCGCGTCCAGCCGTACCCACACGAGCACCCCGTCGTCGTGCGCGGGGAACGGCTCCCAGCCCGCGAACGGCCCGCCGTTCAGGGAGAGCCCGTGCCAGTGGCAGACGAGCGTGCCGCAGCGCACCGGGCTGTCCCGCAGCGGTGCGCCCAGGTGGGGGCAGACGCCCGGTCCGGCGACCACGCGCCCCTCCGTGTCCCGCCAGACCACCACTTCCCGTCCCGCCACCGTCCGGCCCAGCGGGCGGTCACCGCCCACGTCGCGGGAGGCGCCCACGACGTACCAGTTGCCCGAGGGGCGTGCCTGCGCCCGTTTCAGCGCGCCGGCGATCAGGGCGGGCCTGGCGTCCCGCCAGGTGGGACGCTGCCGTTCCCACGCCACCGCGTTGCGGCGCAGGGAGAGCGGCAGCCGCCGGCGTCCGCGTCCGTCGCCCGCCGTCACGCGACCTCCTCGACCACCCGCGGGGCCGCCGGCTCCGCCGCCGTCAGCGGAGGGCGGTCGGGCATGCGGACGGCGGCGCCGCGGCCCCGCAGTCTGGCGGCGGCCACCCGGACGAGTCCGTCCGCGGCGACCGCCGTCCGCCGCCTGCGCGGCACCACCGCCCGCCGGTGCAGCACCGCGTACCCGTCCTCGGCCACCGCGTCCAGGATCCCGCCGTACAGGACGAACGCGGTGCGGATGCAGGGGCGGGACACCGGTTCGAGCATCGCGAGGCCCGGCGCCGCCTGCCGGTACACGCCCCGCGTCAGCCCCTCGAAGGCGCGCAGCGCCGAGGTGATGCGCGGGTCACGGCGGCCGGTGTCGCGGCTCCACCGCAACAGCTCCCGGTCCGCACCGTGCGCGGCGAGCAGGTCGGCGGGCAGGTACACCCGCCCCCGGTCCAGGTCCTCGCCCACGTCCCGCAGGAAGTTGGTCAGCTGGAAGGCGACGCCGAGGGCCGCCGCGTGCGGGGCCGCCGTCCCGCGGTCGGTGACCGTGCCGAGGACGGGCAGCATCTGCAGCCCGATCACCGCGGCCGACCCGTGCATGTACCGGCGCAGGGCCGCGTAGTCGGCGTAGTCGGTGACCACCAGGTCGGACCGCATGGCGGCCATGAAGTCGGCGAAGTGGGCGTGGTCGATGCGGTACCGCCGGGCCGTGTCGGCGAGGGCCCGCACCACCGGCTCGGCGCTCCGCCCGTCCCGCAGCCCCTTCTCCAGCTCTCTCTCCAGCGCGGCCAGTGCGGCGTCCCGGCGGGCGGTGTCCGCGCCCGTGCCGAGCGCGTCGACGATGTCGTCCGCCCAGCGGGCGAAGCCGTACAGGGCGTGCACGGCGGGCCGCCGCTCCACGGGCAGCAGCCGGGTGGCGAGGAAGTACGTCCGGCCGTGCCGGGCGTTGAGCCGGCGGCAGTGGCGGTACGCCTCGCGCAGTGCCGGATCCGTGACGCCCGCCGCGTCCAGTTCACGCTCGGTCATGCGGGGCCTCCTGTGCGGAAAGCGAGGTGGGACGCGCGTCCGGCGGGGCCGCGGGCGCCGGTGACGCGTGCCGCGGCCAGTTTCCCGGACAACAGCACGGTCGGCACGCCGACGCCGGGGGTGGTGCCGCAGCCGGCCAGCACCGCGTTCTCGGCGGAGCGCACCAGGTTCCGGGGCCGGAACGGGCCCGTCTGCGCGAAGGTGTGGGCGGTGGCGAACGGCGTGCCGGCCGCGTGCCCCTGCGCGGCCCAGTCGGCGGGCGTGACCACGCACTCCGCCTCGACGGCGGACGCCAGCCCGGTCAGACCGCGCCCCTCCAGCTCCCGCAGCACCGAGTCGCGGTAACGCGGCGCCAGGTCCGTCCACTCGGCCGCGCCCGGCCCGATGTCGGTGTTCGGGCACGGCGCGAGGACGTAGTGCAGATGGCGTCCCGGCGGCGCGAGCGACGGGTCGGTGGCGGTGGGCCGGGTGATCAGCAGCGACGGGTCGCTCATCAGCCGCCCGGCACGGGTGAGCTCGTCGAAGGTGCCGCGCCACGCCTTGCCGAAGGAGAGGGTGTGGTGGGCCAGCTCGGGCCAGGTCCGGTCGGTGCCGAGGTGCAGCACCACCGCCGAGGGGGAGTGCCGCAGCCGCACCGGACGCCGGGGCGCCCCGCCGAGCAGCCGGTAGGCGACGGGCAGGTCGGGGGTGAGGACGACCGCGTCGCAGGGGATCCGCTCGTCGCCCGCGACCACCGCCGTGACCCGGCCGCCGGAGCGCTCCAGCCGGGTCACCTCCCGGCCGAACCGCAGGCCGGCGCCCGCGTCGGCGGCGGCGTCCGCCATCGCCTGCGGCAGCGCGTGCATGCCGCCGCGCGGGAAGTACACGCCGGCGACCGTGTCCATGTACGCGATCACCGCGTACGCGGCCAGCGCCCGCGCCGGGGGGACGCCCGCGTACAGCGCCTGGAAGGAGAACACCCGGCGCAGCCGCTCGTCCTTCAGGAAGCTCCCGATGCGCGCGTCCAGCCGTCCGAAGCCGCCGAGCGCCGCCAGCCGCACCAGGTCCGGGTGGAGCAGGCCCAGCGGCGAGTCGAAGTTCGCGTCGATGAACCGGCGCATCTGCGCCCGGTACAGCCGCTCCAGCCAGTCCCGCATCCGCAGGTAGCCCGCCGCCTCCCGGGCCCCGGCGAACCGCTCCACCTCGGCGGCCATCGCCTCGCCTCCGGTGTGCACGTCGAGGCTGCTGCCGTCGGCGAACCGCGCCCGGTAGGCGGGGTGCAGCTCCACCAGCTCCACCCGCTTGCGCAGGCTGTCCCCGACCGCGGCGAACGGCTCGTCCGCCAGGTCGGGCATGGTCAGCACGGTGGGCCCGGTGTCGATCCGGTACCCGTCCAGCTCCGTCCGCCCGGCGCGTCCGCCCGGCAGTCCGTCGCGCTCGACGACGGTCACGCGCCGGCCCGCGCCGAGCAGGTGCAGCGCCGCCGACAGACCGGCCAGCCCGGCCCCCACGACGACGACATGGTCCGTGCGCCCCGGAACGGTACGGGTCACCGGCCGGCCCCCGCTCCGGCCGCGTACCCGTACGGCACGCGGCGCCCTGTCGTACGGCCGTCCGCGGGCCCCGCCGTCACGCGGACGGACGGCACCCGGACGGTGGGTCCCGGCGGGTGAGCCGGGCGCGGCGCGCGCGGCCCGAGCGCCGCGCGGTGTTCCTTGGCCCCAGTGGGGAGCATCCGGTGTCTTCCTCTCATCGGCATGCGCATCGCTCCGGTACGCCGGACGACCGGCGCATGCCTTCCCGGTCGCGCCCGTCGTCTCACGCCCGAGTGACCCGGATCCGACCGGGCACACGGACGGAAACAACTGGTCACGCGGATGCGTACGGAGTCGTGTCGTACGGAGGAGGGTGGTGCCGGCGTGCTGGACGCGGACGTCGCGATCGTCGGGGCGGGGGCGGCCGGGCTGTCCCTGGCCCACCGGCTGGCCGGGCCCGGCAGCGGGGGCCGGGCGCCGTCCGTCGCCCTGCTGGACGCGCCGCCCGGACCGCTGCGGCCGCCGCGCCGCACCTGGTGCTTCTGGGAGGCGGGCCCCGGCCGCTTCGACGCCGCGGTCACCGCGTCCTGGCGGCGCCTGCGGGTCCGCGATCCCGCCGGGCGCGGCATCGACGGGGACATCGCGCCGCTGCGCTACAAGATGATCCGCTCCGACGACTTCGAGCACCTCGTCGCCCGCGACCTGGCGGACCGCGCGGACGTCCGGCGCGTGGAGGGCACCGTCGACACCGTGGAGGACGTGCCCCGGGGAGCGCTGGTCCGGCTGCGTGACGGCGACGGCCACGCCCGTGTCGTCCGGGCCCGCTGGGTGTTCGACTCCCGTCCGCCGGGCAGCCTGCCGGCCGCCCGCACCACGCTGCTCCAGCACTTCCACGGCTGGTTCGTGCGCACCGCCCGGCCCGCCTTCGAGCCCGGCACCGCCGAACTGATGGACTTCCGCACCCCGCAGCCCGCCGACGGTCTGTCCTTCGGCTACGTCCTGCCCCTCGGCCGGCACGACGCCCTGGTGGAGTACACCGAGTTCTCCCCCCGGCCCCTCGCCCCCGACGCCTACGAGGCGGCCGTACGGCACTACACGGACGACGTGCTGCGGCTCGGCGACCTCGAGGTGCTGTCCACCGAGACGGGTGTCATCCCGATGACCGACGCGGTGATGCCCCGGCAGACCGGCCAGTCCGTGTTCCGCATCGGGGCCGCGGGCGGCGCCACCCGCCCCTCCACCGGCTACACCTTCGCCGGTCTCCAGCGGCAGACCCGGGCCGTCGCCGCCGCCCTGCGCGAGGGCCGCCGCCCGGTGCCGCCGCCCGCCCACTCGGCCCGTTCCCGGGCGATGGACGCCGTGCTGCTGCGCGCCCTGGCCGGCGGCCGCGCCGACGGGCCCGCCCTGTTCTGCCGGCTCTTCGACCGCGTCCCCATGCGCCGGCTGCTGCGGTTCCTCGACGGCGACACCCGCCTGCACGAGGACCTCGCCGTCGGCCTGCACGCACCGGCCGGCCCGATGCTCCGCTCCGCGCTCGAACTGCCCGGCCTGCCCCGCCGCCCCTACGAAGGCCCCTGACCGCCCCCGGTACGTCCAGTCCCTGCCACCCCGGAGACCCCATGACCCTCCTGCGCGACGAGAACCTCGCCGCCGCCTTCGACCACGCCGCCCGCAGCTACGACACCCTGGTCGCCGCCAACCCCGGCTACCACGCCCATCTGCGCCGCTCCGCACGCCGGCTCGGCCTGCCCTGCGGCGGCGAGGGGCTGCGCGTGCTCGACCTCGGCTGCGGCACCGGCGCCTCCACCGCCGCGCTCGCCGAGGCGCTGCCGGGCGCGGACATCACCGCCGTGGACGCCTCCGCGGGCATGCTGGAGCGGGCCGCCGCCAAGACCTGGCCGCCGAACGTGACGTTCACCCACGCGCCCGCCGAACGGCTCGCGCAGGCCGGCGTGACCGGACCCTTCGACGCGGTCTTCGCCGCCTACCTGTTCCGCAACGTCACCGACCCCGACGCCGTACTGCGCACCGTGCGCGCACTGCTCGTGCCCGGCGGACGCCTCGCGGTGCACGAGTACACCCTCGGCGGACGCCGCACCGACCGTGCCGTGTGGACCCTGGTCTGCCGGGGCGTCGTCCAGCCCGTGGCGACCCTGCTCGGGGACGGCGACCTGTACCGCCATCTGTGGCGCAGCGTCGTGGAGTTCGACACCGCCGACCGGTTCGCGGACCGGCTGCGGGCGAACGGCTTCGACCGTGTGCGCCGCCTGCCGCTGCCCGGCTGGCAGACCGGCATCACCCACACCTTCACCGGGCGCCGGCCCCTCACCGTGCCGGAGGACGCGCGATGACCCGCCCGCACCGCCCCGCCGCCGCCCGCCGCGGACGTGACCGCCGCGCCCGCGTGCTGATGCCCCCGCCCGGCGCGCCGCGCGTCGACGGCGACCGCCGGCCCGGCACCGCCGTCGTCGGCGGCGGCATCGCCGGACTGGCCGCCGCCACCGCCCTCGCCGAGCGCGGCGTCGCCGTCACCCTCTACGAAGCCCGGCCCTACCTGGGCGGACGCGTCGGCGGCTGGCCCGTCGACCTGAAGGACGGCACGCCCGCGACGATGAGCCGCGGCTTCCACGCCTTCTTCCGCCAGTACTACAACCTGCGCGGCCTGCTCCGGCGCACCGACCCCGCCCTGGAACGCCTCACCCCGCTGCCCGACTACCCGCTGCGGCACAGCGACGGCACCTGCGACAGCTTCCGGCACGTGCCCCGCACCCCGCCGTGGAGCGCGCTCGGGTTCGCCGCGCTCAGCCCGTCCTTCCCGCTGCGCGACCTGCCCCGGATGGACGCGGCGGCCGCGCTGCCGCTGCTCGACGTCCGCGTGCCCGAGGTGTACGAGCGCCTCGACTCCGTCAGCGCGCACGACTTCCTCGACGCGGTCCGCTTCCCGCGGAGCGCCCGGCACCTGGCGTTCGAGGTGTTCTCGCGCAGTTTCTTCGCCGACCCGCGGCTGCTGTCGGCCGCGGAGATGGCGCTGATGTTCCACATCTACTTCCTCGGCTCCTCCGAGGGCCTGCTGTTCGACGTGCCGGCCGCGCCCTTCCCGGCGGCCCTGTGGGAGCCGCTCGCCGCCCTGCTCGACCGGCACGGCGCGAACCTGCGCACCTCCACCCCCGTCGAGCACGTCGAACCCCTGGACGGCGGGGGGTACGCGGTCGCCACCGACCGGGACGAGCAGCGCCACGACACCGTGGTGCTCGCCCTGGACGCCGTCGGACTGCGCGCCCTCGTCGACCGCTCCGTCCGGCTCGGCGACACCCCCTGGCGGGAGCGGATCGCCCGGCTGCGCAACGCCCCGCCGTTCCTGGTCTCCCGCCTCTGGCTGGACCGCCCGGTCGCCCCCGACCGGCCCGGCTTCCTCGGCACCAGCGGCTACGGCACCCTCGACAACGTCAGCGTCCTCGAACGGTACGAGGACGAGGCCGCCCGCTGGGCCGCCCGCACCGGCGGATCCGTCGTCGAACTGCACGCCTACGCCCTGCCCCCGGAGTCGTCCCCGGAGGTCGAACAGAAGCGGCTGCTCGACCAGGTGCACCGCGTCTATCCGGAGACCCGGAACGCGGCGATCGTCGACGCCCGCCACGAGTGGGGCACCGACTGCCCCCTCTTCCCGGTGGGCGGCCACGAGGACCGGCCCACGGTCCGCACGCCCGACCCGGGCCTGGTGGTGGCCGGCGACCTGGTCCGCACGTCCCTGCCGGTCGCCCTGATGGAACGCGCGGCGACCACCGGCTTCCTCGCCGCGAACGCCCTGCTGGAACGCTGGGGCGTACGGGGCCAGCCGCTCTGGACGGTCCCCGACCGCGGCCGCAGCGCGGTGCTGCGCGGGCTGGCGGGGGCGGTGGGGCGCCGGAGGCGACGGGAGGGGGCGTGACCGCTCATGCCCGGGGAGCGTGACGCTCACGCTCCCTTCCCGTCAGACCACCGTGTCCGTGACCGCCGGGTCGGTCCTGCCGGTCAGACGGGCGGCGCCGGCCCGGACCATGGCGAGGGCGCGCGGGAAGTCGTACAGGTGGTCGGCGAGGATGTCCAGGCCGGTCACCAGGGAGTGCGGCGGGACGTTGCGCGCGGACAGCACGTCCGCCGTCCAGCCCAGGAAGTCGGTGAACACCTCCACGGCGTCCACGTAGAGGGCGGTGGCCAGGAAGTCCACGACGTGCGCCAGGTCCTCCGCCGTGCGCTCCCGCTGCGCCTCGCTGTACTCCCGCATCGGCGGGAAGCGGCGTTCCAGCTCCGTCAGCGTCTCCTTGACCAGCCGGCCGCGCGACTGGGCGACCACGCTGTACTCCTGGTCGGCCAGGTGCGGCAGGTCGTCGACGGCCTGCCGGACGCCCGTGGGCCTGTCCAGCCCGGCCTCCAGCACGGCCGCGGCGCCCCGCGCGTCCGGGGCCCACCCGTCGGCGCCCAAGGCGCGCGCGTACCGCCCGTCCACGCCGAACGCCCTGCCTCCCGCCACCACCGGCACGCCGACCGACCGGCAGGCGGTGATGGCGGTGTGCGCCCGCGGCAGATGGGTGGGGATCGACCCGGACAGCAGCACGGCGTCGGAGTCGGTGTGGTGCTGGTGGGCGACCAGGTGCGGCGTCGGCGTCTGCGCGCCGAGGTAGTCCACCTGCCAGCCGCGCAGCCGCAGCGTCTCGGCGACCAGCCGCGCCGGGAACGCGTGCCACTCGCCGTCCACACAGCTCACCGTGACCCGGCCCCGGCGGGCCGCCGGCCGGATGCCGGGGGACAGATGCGCGAGGGCGGTGATCACCCGCTCGTTGATCGCCGTGGCGGCGTGCTCCTGGGCGACGCTGATGCGGTCGGCCGCCCACTCGACACCGACCCTCGCCTGCACCGCCGCGACCACGTCGAGCAGCAGGTCCTCCTCCTGCCAGCCGTCCGCCAGGGCGCCGCGGACGACGTCGACGGCCTCGTACTCGTCGCCCTCGACGACCGCCTTCCACAGCGCCTCGCCCAGTTCACCGGCCGAGGACCGGGGACCGCTCATGCCTTCCTCCGTGCTCGTCCGCGCCCACCGGCCGGCGCGCCGTCGTCCGCCGGGTGGCCGTTGCGCGGGGCGCCAATGGCGACGACGGCCATGTCGTCGTGCCGGCTGCCCGGCTCCAGCCACTGCGCGGCCAGCATCTGCACATGTTCCACCAGCGCCTCGCCCGGCATGCCGCCGCATCCCCCGAGGGCCTGCCGCAGCCGCTCCTCGCCGAACAGCTCACCGCCCAGGGGCCCGCCGCGGGCCTCGGTGATGCCGTCGGTGTAGAGCAGGCACGTGTCGCCGGGGGCGAGGACGGTCTCCACGGTGCGCGCGGTCACCTCGGGCAGCGCGCCCACGAGGGTGCCCTGCGTGGGCATCTCCTCGACCCGGCCGTCCGTGCGCACCACGAGCGGCGGCAGATGCCCGGCGCTGGTGAGCCGCAGCCGTACCGAGCCGTCGTCCCGGCGGTCCACGGAGGCCAGCACCAGGGTGGCGAACCGGGCGTGGTGGGAGGTGAGCAGGGCGCTGTTGAGCATGCGCAGCACCCGGAGGTGGTCGGAGGCGAGCGGCAGCAGCGCGTGCAGCGTGTTGCGGATCTTCCCGGTGAGCACCGCCGCGTCCAGTCCCTTGCCGGCCACGTCGCCCAGCGCGACGAACGTCTCGGCGGACTCGTCCGGGCCGGGGTGGACGTCGTAGAAGTCGCCGCCGACCCGCTCGTGGTCCATGGCGGTGCGGTAGCGGCCCGCGTAGTCGACGCCGTGCACGCGGCTCAGCGGCGGCGGCAGCAGCTCCCGCATCAGGGTGCCGGTGATGGCGGTCTGCTCGCTGTACAGGCGCGCCGCCGACAGGGCGGTGCCCGCGCGTGAGGCGAACAGCCGGGCGAAGGCCTCCTCCTCGGACGAGAACCCCTTCTCGGTGTCCGAGCGCAGCAGGATCAGAGCGCCGGCGGGCACCCCGTGCCCGGGCAGCGGCGTGACCAGCACGGAGCCGACCGGCCCGGAGAAGCCCTCGGGGACCACCCAGTCCGGTACGGCGTCCGGGTTGATCCAGCGGGCCGGCACCGGCGGGAAGCCGCGCAGGGCCTCGTCGAGGCCGGGGACGGTGAGCGGGTCGATCTGCCGGGTCTCCCGCACCACCCGCTGCCCGCGCAGGGCGTGGGTGACGGCGTACCGGTGGCCGGTCGGCGGGGTGATCAGCACGGCGGCCTCGGCGAGGTGGTCGGTGGCCATCCGGGCGGCGACCTCCGCGCAGCGCGGCACGTTGAGGGAGGACAGCAGGGTGCTGAAGAGGCCGGAGGTGGCGTCGGCCCGCTCACGGGTCTCCCGTACGGCCGCCTGAGCCCGCACGAGGTCGGTACGGTCGAACAGCCACCAGGCCACGTGGCCGTCGCCGGCGGGGGAGGGCCGGGCCTCGTAGGAGCGGTCGCCGAAGGTCCCGGCCGGCGTGTCCGCCGTCGGGACGTCGGTTCCGGCGACCTGGCGCCGGTGCGCGTCGGCCAGCCAGGACGGCGGGGTGTCGGAGGCGGGGGAGGCCGCGGTGAGGCGGCGGGCGGCGCGGTTGCGGCCGACGATCCGGCCGCGGGCGTCCAGCACCAGAACGGGGCAGGGCGCGTCGTCCCACGTGGGAACGGATCCGTCGCGCGTATCGCACGGACCGGCACCGGAACCGGGGGAAGGAATCACGAACGAGGTGCGCGCCGCGCACCCACCCCCCTTCTCGTCGGCGTGAGCAGGTACGGCGGCAACGGTCCCCCATCTGTGCCCGCGAAGCAACCTGCCCGCTCGGCCAGGCCGTCCATGCGACGCCGTGTACCCCGGAACAGGTGTTTCATGTCCGGCGGCGGACGGCAGGACGGTCCCGGCCGGCCGCGGTCACGGCGTCCCGTACGGCCCGGTGCACGGCGCGCGCCAGTCGCGCCCCCCACAGCGACCGGGGCCCGGCGAACGCGTGCGCCTCCCGGTGCGGGGCCGGGGCGTCGGCGACGACGCACACCGCGTCGGTGGGGGTGCCGGAGCAGTCGTACCCGCTCTCCACCAGCGCCTGGACCTTCGCCTCCGTGGCGGTGGCCACCGCGTTCACCAGGGCCGCGTCGGACAGCGCGGCCGGCACGGCCACCACGACGTTGACGGTGCCGGGGTCCGGGGCGCCCGCCGCGCCCTCACCGGGCCACGCGGCCCAGCCGCGCACGTCGATCCCCGCTGTGACGAACGCCTCGGCCCCCGCGTCACGCGCGTGCGCGTACGACGACACGTCGGCGGCCGTCATCAGGCCCACCCCCGGCCCGCGCACGCCCGCGTCCGCGGCGAGGGAGGCGAGGTGCCGCTCCGGGTCGGTGCGCCGGTAGCCGTGCGCCACCTGCGCGTTGAGGACCCAGGCCCGCTCGCCGATGCCGCCGCCCAGCACCGCACTGCTGATCATCCGGCGCCCGGGCCCGGCGGTCCACAGCAGGGCGTGCAGCCGTTCACCGTCCTCGGTACGGGTCAGACGGCGCGGAGCCGGCAGGGCGGGCGTGGCGGGGTGCGGGGGCAGTACGGCGGTCACCGTGCGGGGCTCCTTGCGGGGGGTCGGCCCGGCCGATCGTAGGCCGTGCCGGGGCCGCGCCCCGCGCCGGGGTGATCACCCGGAGACGGCCTCCGGCGCGCGGAAGCAGGCGGTGACCGTCTTGCCGTGGGGGCAGGGGCGGGCCTCCCACGTGTCGGCCAGGACGTCGACCAGCAGCATGCCGCGCCCGCCGACCCGCTCCTCGCTCGGTTCGCGGGGCGTGGGCAGGGAGGCGGACCCGTCGTGCACCGAGATGTGCAGGCAGCGGGTGTCCCACGACATGACCAGCTGCGCGTCGGTACCGGCGTGCACATGCGCGTTGGTGACCAGCTCCGACACCGTGAGCAGCACGTCATGGACCGTCTCGGGAGCGGTCTCGTCCCACCCCAGGGAGGCGAGGTGCTCCTGCGCCCAGTCACGGGCCGCCTTGACACCCTGGCCCATCGGCAGGGAGCGGGCCCAGCCCACGGTGCGGACCGACGATTCGTTCATGAAGTCCTTTCCGGTCATCGGCCTGCCGTCCGCACGGATGCGTGCCGGACGGTGCGGGCGAGGGGCCGGCTCAGCGCCGGCCGCCGCGCAGCCGTCCCAGCAGCCGCTGGGCCTGCGCCCGCCGCCGGGGGTCGGCCGCGGTCCGCCGCAGCTGCTCGGTCGTGCGGCGTCCCTGCGGACTCCGGGCGAACTGCTTGATGCGTTCCACCATGCCGGGCATGGCAGCTCCTCTCGGTAGCGTCGGCGGTGTCGTCCCCGCCGTCCTTCGTCTACCTCTCTACCCCCTGCGGCCGGGTACAGCCCGGCGCGGGGCGGGAATCTCAAACACCGCCCGATCGCGACGCGTTGACGATCGCCGACCGTGAGCAGCGCCTCGTGACCGGATGTGTTTGCCGCCCGGGTCTGCGGCAAACAGGTGTCCATGACCGAACAGAACAAGAACGCGAACCGGAAGACCTCGACCGTCGGGGCCACGGCGTCCAAGGCCAAGTCGGCCACCGCGCAGGCCACCGACAAGACGACCGAGTCCGCGAAGAGCGCCGCCGACGGCGTCGCGGGCAAGGCTGCTGACGCCGCGTCGGCGGCCGCGTCCGGCACCCAGCGCGCGGCCCGCGCGGCGAACGGCGCCGCCCAGTCCGCCGTCAAGGGCGTGGAGGCCGGCCGCCGGGCCGTCGTCACCGCCTCCGGGCAGGTCGCCGCGGGCGCCAAGACCGCATGGACGGTCATCGCCAACCGCAGGCTGGTCGCCGCCGGCGCGGCCGCCGGACTGACCGCGCTGACCGCCGCCTCCTACGCGGTGGGCCGCCGTGCGGAACGTCACACCCACGGGCCCCTGACCCGGATGACCGGCGGACGTATCTGACGGCACCGGGGGCCGGAGCGGACCGACCCCGTTCGCGCGGCGACGCCCCGGCGGGGAAAGATGTCTCCGCAAGCGTGACAACCGACTTTTTGCGGAGGAGTGGGCACATGCAGCACGAGCGAGCGGGCGGTCCGGCCGGTCCCGAGGATCTCGTCGACGTCGCTCGGCTGGTCACGGCGTACTACGCGCTCCACCCCGACCCGGACGACCCGGGGCAGCGCGTCGCGTTCGGCACCTCGGGTCACCGCGGCTCGTCGCTGGCGGCCGCGTTCAACGAGGACCACATCGCCGCGACCAGCCAGGCCATCTGCGAGTACCGCGCCGCACAGGGCACCGACGGACCGCTCTTCCTCGGCGCGGACACCCACGCTCTCTCCGAACCGGCGCGGGTCACCGCCCTGGAGGTGTTCGCCGCCAACGGCGTGACGGTGCTCATCGACAGCGCCGACGGCCACACGCCCACCCCGGCCGTCTCGCACGCCGTGCTCACCCACAACCGGGGCCGCGGCACGGGACTCGCCGACGGCGTCGTCGTCACCCCGTCCCACAACCCGCCCGTCGACGGGGGGTTCAAGTACAACCCGCCCAGCGGCGGCCCCGCGGGCTCGGACGCCACCGGCTGGATCCAGGAACGCGCCAACGAGATCATCCGCGGCGGCCTGAAGGACGTCCGCCGCATCCCGTACGCCCGCGCCCTCGCCGCGCCCGGCACCGGCCGGTACGACTTCCTCGGCACGTACGTCACCGACCTGCCGAACGTGCTGGACCTGGACGCGATCCGCGCGGCCGGCGTCCGCATCGGCGCCGACCCGCTGGGCGGGGCGTCCGTCGCCTACTGGGGCCGGATCGCCGAGGAACACCGGCTGGACCTCACGGTGGTCAACCCGCTCACCGATCCCACCTGGCGGTTCATGACGCTCGACTGGGACGGCAAGATCCGCATGGACTGCTCGTCGCCGCACGCAATGGCGTCCCTCATCGGACAGCGCGACCGCTTCGACATCGCGACCGGCAACGACGCGGACGCCGACCGGCACGGCATCGTCACCCCGGACGCCGGCCTGATGAACCCCAACCACTATCTCGCCGTCGCGATCGGCTACCTGTACGCGCACCGCGAGCGGTGGCCCTCGGGAGCGGGCGTCGGCAAGACCCTGGTGTCGTCCGCGATGATCGACCGCGTCGCCGCCGACCTGAAGCGTGAGCTGGTCGAAGTGCCGGTCGGCTTCAAGTGGTTCGTGGACGGACTGAGCGACGGGACGCTCGGCTTCGGCGGCGAGGAGTCGGCGGGGGCGTCCTTCCTGCGCCGCGACGGCTCGGTGTGGACCACCGACAAGGACGGCATCATCCTGGCGCTGCTCGCCTCCGAGATCACCGCGGTCACCGGGAAGACGCCGTCCCGGCACTACGCCGGACTGACCGCGCGCTTCGGGGAGCCCGCCTACGAGCGGATCGACGCCCCGGCGACCCGCGAGGAGAAGGCCCGCCTGGCGAAGCTCTCGCCGGCCCAGGTCACCGCGGACACCCTGGCGGGGGAGCCGGTCACCGCGGTGCTCACCGAGGCGCCCGGCAACGGCGCGCCCATCGGCGGCATCAAGGTGACCACGGAGAACGCCTGGTTCGCGGCCCGCCCGTCGGGCACCGAGGACGTGTACAAGATCTACGCCGAGTCGTTCCGGGGCCCCGAGCACCTGCGCCGGGTGCAGGAGGAGGCCAAGGGGGTCGTCCTGGCGGCGCTGGGCGGCTGAGCGGATGCCGTCCGCCCCGCGCCGTGCTCACACGGCGCGGGGCGGCGGCGTGCCGGCCGGATCGTCAGGCGGCCTTGCCGGCCGTGCCCGCCAGCCGGGTCCGTCGGCCGGATCCTTCAGCCGGATATGTCAGCCGGCCTGGATCCCGGTGGCCGACGGGGTGGTGAGCCCGGCCGGCACGGACGTCCCCGGGGGCAGCGTCACGGGGGCCTCCTCGGACTGCTGGAGCACGGTGTCGCCGGGTCCCTCGGCGGGCGTGCCGGCGCCGGTGGACAGCTGGGACCAGGCGCCCAGGGCCAGGGCGATCGCGGCGGCCGCCCCCACGACGCGTCCGATCCGGCGCAGCCGGGCGCGCCCGTCGAGTCCGCGCCAGGCGGGGCCCTCCCAGGGGTCGTCGGGGTGCCAGAGGTCGCCGACGGCGTCCGCGCCGTCGTGGCGGGGCGGCCGCGGTGGTGCCTGAGGCGCTGGGTGCGGGGACCGCCCCGCCGCCCGTTGCCGTGCGGAGGGCTCCTTCGGGGCGGACGTGCGGATGGCGTGCTCGCTGTCCATGAGGAACCGCTGCCAGACGTCGTCGGACAGGGACGGCACGCCGTCCTCCCGATCCCGCGGCGCTCCGCCGTCGTCCGGTCTCTGCGCGGTCACGTCCGTCCATTCCTCTCGTGTGCCGGAGCCCGCCGGCGACACCACGGCGCACGCGCACCCCCGGGCCCGCCAGGATCATTGCACAGCGCGGAAACGACGAAACGGCGGACCGGCACGCGGGTACGGACGGCGGACACGGGGTGGCCGACGCGCACCGGGCGGTCAGCCGGCGCCGACCGGGACGACGCTGATGCCGCGCCGTTCGGCGTCCGCAGCCGCTCCACCGGCTCCGGAGGTTCACGCACCACGAAGCCGGAGCCGAACGTGGCCGCCCACACCGCCGGATGATCGAGGCTGTCGGAGCCGGTGCGCAGCAGACACGACGCCTCGTCGACCGGTTCCACCGCGCCGAGCGTCGTCGGTACCTCGTCGGCCAGTTCCGTCGCCGACCCGCGCATCGTCGGCACGGCCTGGTAGCGGTACCGGTCGTACTTCCAGGAACCGGACCGCGCCGAGGCCGGGATCGAGCCCGGTGCACGGGGCCGGCTCGCCGGGTTCCACGCGGTCCTGTCCGCCGGCACCATGCCCGCACCCGGCGCGCCCTCGCCGTACTTCGCCGGGCCGGGCGGAACCCTCCGCGAACGGTTCCCGGCGGACCGGCTGCCCGAGTGGCCCGGCGAGACCGAACCCGACGTGTTCTCCGGGGAGTCTGAGCGGGGCGCCGGCCCGCTACCGCGCGGTGGACCGGGACCGGGAGGACCCCGCCGAGCACCACGGGGCTCCGCTGCCCCGGCCGTCCCTGTGCGCCGGCGGTGAACTCGGCGCGTCCGCCCCGTGGATGGCCGACGCGATCGACGCCTTCCCGGTCACGCTGCCCGGCCTGGTGTCCTCGCACATCCTGAAGGGCTGCGGCCACCGGGGCCGGCAGGAACGCCTCGAGGACACCGACCGCCTCCTGACGGACCGGCTCGCCGCCCTGCCCCCCGGCCGCGTGCTAGGTTCCCGCACGACAGCAGGCGCGTGACCCCCGGCGCGGCCGGGAAATCGGGACGGACGGCGGCGATCCATGACGTCGGAGCACACCGGCACACCGGACGGCGAGGCACCTCTGCCTCGCATCCTCTGCGACACGGCCGCACTGGCCGCTGACGGCGGCGACGGACCCGCCGGCGCGCTGTGGCGGCTCGCCGAGTCCGGCCGCCAGCTCGACGCCAACGTCGTCCGTCTGCCGCCCGGCCACCGGGTGGACACCCACCGCGAGCCCGACCTCGACGTCCTCCTGCTGGTCCTCGCCGGCCACGGCACGCTCACCGCCCCGGACGGCGAACACCCCCTGCCCACCGGCACCCTGACCTGGCTGCCCCACGGCTCCACCCGCGCCCTGGCAGCGGGCCCCGACGGCCTCACCTACCTCACCGTCCACCGCCGCAGACCGGGCATGACCATCCGCACGCGCGAGGCGTGACCGGCCGGTACGCGAGGAGACGGGTGCCGAGTGCGCGTCGAGGAACACGCCGAGTGGGGGCGGGGCGTCCCGGTGGGACACCTCCTCGTGCAGGAGGACGAGGACGGCGTCGAGCGGTTGTGGGGGAAGTGCGCCGCAGCGGAAGGACCGTTCGTCGAACCGGTGCCCTCGCCGCGTGAGGTGCTCACCCTGCGCGGCTGCCGGCCGGAGGGTCTGCTGAACGAGGTTCTGGCGCAACCCAGCGGCACGCCGGGGAGCCTGGGCGACCTGGGCGTCGAGGTCCGGGACGGCGCCGTTCCCCAGCAGTGGTGGACCCTGGCCGATGCGGTCGTCCTGGCTCACCGGTCCCACCCGGACGACCCGGCACGCCACGACACCGTGACCGGGGCCGGTGTCACGAGCGTCGACGACAGTGACCGCCCCCCGCCCGCCGCACCGCGCTTCGAACTCTTCGCGGGACCGGCGGCAGCCGCCGCGGGCGGCTGCAGTGCCGTGGACGGTTTGTACCGGACGCGGAAGGAGCCCGCGCCCGTTCCTCTGCGACTGGTCGGGTGCGAGCCCGCCGAACCCCTGCTCACGGCACTGCGGCGTCCCCGGCGGACGGACCGCGACTGGGGCCGCCTCCTCGTCCTGGACCGCCACGGTGCGGCATGGCCTCCCTCGTCGTGGGTCTGGCCGTCACCGAGGCCCGCCCGTCCGTGCTCGGCGGCGCACTCGTCGACATCACCCTCACCGACGGCGGCGACGACCGCCCCTCACCGGCGGACCGTCCCGTCTGGGCGCACTGGTTCCAGGGACCGCCGGAGACCCCCGGCCGATGGGCGGCGTACGACACACGCGGCAGGACCGCGTGGCTGGACCTCACCACGCGTGCCTGGCGGACTCCCGCGCCCCGGCCCGACCGGTCCGGCGGCGTCCACCGGCTCGACGGCCGGTTCGTCACGGACGTCCCCGGCCTGCATTGCGCCCTCGCCGAAGCCCTGCTCGGACCCGGCCGCTGCTTCGGACGGGAGTGGAACGCCTTCGGGGACTGTCTGTGCGGCGGTTTCGGCGTCGTCCCGCCCTTCACGCCGGTGCGGCACGACTCCGAGGTCGCCCGCCGTGCACTCGCGGACGTGGTGTACGGCCTCGAGAACGGTCTTCCCTCCTTCGAGGAGGTCGTCGCGCACCTCGAACGCTGTGGTGTCACCGTCGTGCTCGAGTGAACCGCGCGAGCGCGGGCCGCCAGCGGCCCACGGAAGCGGAAGGGAGACGCCACAGCAGCTCCGCCCCGGCCCCGGTGGAGCACGGCCCCGCGGCCGTCACGGGATCGCTGCTCGCCGTGGTGCCGCCGGTCCCCGCCCTCGGCCCGCTCCAGCGCTTCCGGCGCAGCGGTCCGACCGCCGGCGTCGTGCAGTGAACGCCCACGCAAGGAGTCACCGCCCCACATGACCGAGTCCACGCCCGGCCCCCGTCCCCGCGCCGCCCTCGCCATGTCCCCGGACGCCGCCGCGGCCGTCCTCGACCCCGAGACCCGCGCCGCCCTCGCCGCCCTGTGCGATCTCGCCCCGACGGTGCTGGGGGACCTCACCACGCCCGCCGCCCGCGCCGTGCTCGCCGACCGCGAGCTGCTCGTCACCGGCTGGGGCTGTCCGCCCCTGGACGACGACGTGCTGCGGGCGGCGCCCCGGCTGCGGGCCGTCGTGCACACCGCCGGCAGCGTCCGCGGCCATGTCACCGACGCCTGCTGGGACCGCGGCGTCGAGGTGTCGTCCGCCGCCGCGGCCAACGCCGTGCCGGTCGCCGAGTACACCCTCGCGATGATCCTGCTCACCGGCAAACGGGTGCTGGAGAGCGCCCGCGAGTACCGCACCGCCCGCGTCCGCGCCGACTGGCCGCGCACCCCCCGCTCGGTCGGCAACCACCGCCGTGCCGTCGGCATCCTGTCCGCGTCCCTCGTCGGCCGCCGGGTGATCGACCTGCTGCGCCCGCACGACGTCGAGGTGCTGCTGCACGACCCGTACGTCGACGACGACGAGGCCGCGCGGCTCGGCGTGCGCACCGTCGGACTCGCGGAACTGTTCCGGCGCAGCGACACGGTCAGCGTGCACACCCCGCTGCTGCCCGAGACCCGCGGGCTGGTCTCCCGGGACCTGATCGGCGCCATGCGGCCCGGCGCCGTGCTCATCAACACGGCACGCGGCGCGGTCGTCGACCAGGACGCGCTCACCGACGCCGCCGTGGCCGGCCGCATCCGCGCCGTGCTCGACGTGACCGACCCCGAAGTCCTGCCGCCCGACCACCCGTTGTGGGACTGCGAGCACGTCCTGCTCACCCCGCACCTCGCCGGCTCGCAGGGCAACGAGTGGCGCCGGCTCGCCGACACGGCCGTCTCCGAGGTCGCCCGCTGGGTCTCCGGAGAGGGCTTCCTGCACCCCGTCCGACGCGAAAGGCTGGCCTTCCTCGCCTGAGCGTCCCGTTCGAACCGCCCGCCGGGGGCAGGCTGCTCACGGCCTTCTGACGCTGGGCCGGCCCGGCAGCGCCCTGCCGTACCTGCCGGGCCGCCCGTCCCGGTCAGGGATGCGCTCCGACGGACTGGAGGGCTGCTCCCGGACGTTCCTCGCCGTCGGCCCGGACGCCCCGTCCCTGGAGCGGGCGGTGACCGATGTGCGTGTGGACGACGACGCCGTGGGGGTGGTCCGGGGGAGGTGCGCCACCCGCGCCGCGCCCGTGGACGCGGCCGGCCGGCCTCAGGTCCGCGCGTCCGACGCCCGCTCCGGGGCCGGCGTGCCGCCGTCGGGCGCGGTGTAGAACACCGAGGTGCCCTGCTTGGTGCGCTGGGCCTGGTTGCGCGCGACGAGACCCTCCAGCGTGGAGCGGACCACCGTCACCTTGACGGCGCGTCCGGGGTGCGCCGCGCCCAGCGCCGCGGCGACCTCCGCCGCCGAGCGCGGCTCGTTCTGCTCGCCCAGATGCCGGCGGACGAGGTCGACCAGCTTCGGCGCGTCGCCCTTGGCAGGAGCCGAAGCCTCAGCCGAGGCCGTTGCCCTGCGCGGCGCCTTCACCGCCGACGCCTTCTCCGCGGGCTTCGCGGTGGCCGGCTTGCGCGCGGACGTGGCACGGCCGGACTTCGCCGCATCGGCGGACGTGCCCCCGGCCGTCGTCGAGGAGGTGTCCTCGGCCTTGGCCGCGGTGCCCGCCGTCACCTTCTTCCGGGACCGCTTCGGCTTCTCCGCCCCGGACTTGAGGCCGCTGCGGCCGCGCGGAGCGGGCACGGCGGCCTGACCGGACACGGCCGCCTTCCCGGCCGGCTTCTCGGCCCGCTGCTCGTCCGAGGACTCGGTGACCGAGGCGGGTTCGACGCCGCCCCCGGCGTCCGCCGCGGGAACGACAGGCGCCGCGGCACCCGCGGGCGCGGCCGCCAGGTCCAGCGCCTGCTGCATCTTCACCAGCAGGGCGTGGTCGCGCTGGAGCGCGGCCAACTGCCCCTGCAGCTCCGCAATCTCGGCGCTGACCCGCTCCTGCTCCTTGCTGTTGCGCTCGAGGTCGTTCGCGACCTGGGCGACGTACTGCGACGTGAGATCGGTGGTGGCGACGGTCGAGTGGTCGGACATGCGGGTGTCCTTTCGTCGTGGGGTCTGCCGGTGGCCAGTCATGGTACGGCCGGACGGGGTTGACCGTTTCTCCTCCGCACACTCCCGAAGGGGTGCCCGGTTGACGTCCGTGGGACTCGAGGGGGCTCCGCTCACCGCCCGCCGCTTCGGCTCCGACCGCGGCAACACCGTCGTCCTCGCCGTCCGAAGCGTGACGTGCGGTGTCCGCGCGTCCGGGTGACCGCCGTCACCGGCTGGAACGCGGCCCGGCCGTCCGCGGTCGAGGTGGACGGCGAGGACGCGGGAGGGAGCCCCGGTCAGCCACCGGCCGACGGGACCGGTCCCACCCGTCGAGGCGTCCTGCACGATTCACTCCTTCGTGGCAGACCACGCCGACGACGGGCGCACGGACGGCTACGGGAACCACCCGGGCATCGCGCTCCACGACTCGGCGTACGACGGCGTCCGGTCCACGACAGGCGGGGGCGCCGTGCCGGACGTGCGGATCTCGGACGTCACCGTCGGCGAGTCCGACGACGGCGCCGGCTTCCCCGCCGGGGGCAGGGGCCGGGGCGGCGCCACCCTGACGCACGTCACCCTCACCGGTTCGGCGGAAGGTGACGTGCTGATCGAACCAGGCGTCACTTTCGTGATCGGCCGGCAGGCGTTCACACGCCGATTGCTCCGTCCGGCGGGCCCGCACCCCACGCCTGGGTGCGGGCCCGCCACCCGTACGGCCCCTTGTCAGGGAGTGCCCCGCCGCGGGCGGCACCGGTTGCGGGCGACGCGGACGGGGGACTTCGCGCGGACGCGTGCGGGGAGCCGAGGCGTTCACGGGAAGACGAAGTCACGCTGAGGGCATGGCTTCAATGATCGACTGCCCGGACCGTGCGCCCCGCGCCGCGTCCGGCGCCGCCCGGCGGCCGTCAGCCGGACCCGTCCGCCTCCGCACCGGGGTGTGGCTGCGGGCCGTCGTCCTCGTCGTCCTCGCCGCCCTCGCCGGGTGCGGGGCGGGCAGCGGCACGGACGTCCGGGACGACCCGGCCGCCACCGGCAGCACCGCGCGCGAGAACCCGTCCGCGACCGCCCCGGTGGCCGGAGCGGCCGGCACCGCGCAGAGCCGCCCGGCCACCGAGGCGCCCGCCGTCATCCCCGGCCTCGGCCCCCGCACCCGGGCCTGGATCCCGGCCGGCGCCCGCCAGGTGCTCGTGGTCACCGGACGCGACCGGAACGCCAACCACTCCGAGGCCGTGCTGTACCGGCACACCGGCACCGGCTGGGAGGCCGGTCCCGTCTGGCCCGCCCGCAACGCGCTGAAGGGCTGGACCGACGACCACCGGGCGGGCGACCTGCGCTCGCCCATCGGCGTCTACACCCTCTCCGACGCCGGCGGACTGCTCCCCGACCCCGGCACCCGGCTGCCCTACGACCGGTCGGACGGATTCGTCGTCAGCGGCACCGGCTTCGAGGGCGAACCGCTGGAGGGGTCCTTCGACTACGTCGTCGCCATCGACTACAACCGCGAACCCGGTGCGTCCCCGCTGGACCTGACCCGGCCGCTGGGCGCCGACCGGGGCGGCGGCATCTGGCTGCACGTCGACCACGACGGCCCCACCCAGGGCTGCGTGAGCCTGGAGGAACAGCACATGCGGGACCTGCTGCTCGCCCTCGACCCCGCGTTGCGCCCGGTGGTCGTCATGGGCGACGCCGCGTCCCTGCGCGCATGACCGCCGCCCCGGGCGGGCCGGCACGTCAGGGGGCGACGCCTGTCCCCGGGACGCGGCTCCAGCCTTTCTCCCGCGCGGCCGTCATCGCCGGCCGGGACGTGCCGCCCGGGCGGGGTCCCACCCGCGAGGCGTGCGACGCCGGCCGGTAGGCCGGTGCTCCGGGTCGTGGAAGCGCCCGGTGGCGCGCACGCGGCCGAACGCGGGGCAGGAGGCGGTGACCGGCCGCGGCGACCGGCCACTGCCCCGTGCGCGCCCAGCGCTCCGGTGCCGCCGGCGGGGCGGCCCGCCCGGCGCCGCTCAGCGCGGAGCGCCCGTCGCTGAACGTCCGCGCCAGCCGCCGCTCGCGGTGCGCGCCCCGCAACACGTGACGGCAGGCCGCCCCGTGCCCGACGTACGCGGCCGGGCCGTCCTCGGCGTGCGGCATCGGCGCCGGGACCGCCGCCCGCCCGGCGAGGCCGCTGCCGTACGACTGGTCGCGCACGGCCGTCGGGCCGGCGGCGAACCGCTCCACGCCCGCGTCGAGCACCTCGTCGTCGTGCGCACCGGAGTACGGCGCCCCGCGGCCGGAGAACGGGTCACGTCGGCCCAGCCGCTCGCGCACGCCGCTCGTTCGCCCCGTCGTTCAGCCCGCGCCACGGTCCTCCTCCCGCTGCGGCCGTCCGGGCGGGGCGGACTCGCCCGCGGTCAGATGCTCCAGCACCTCCACCAGTTCCTGGCACGCCCGCTCCACGGACCGCCGGGTGTTGTGCTGCTCGGTGATCACCGCGGACAGCAGCAGCGAGGTCAGGGCCGCCGCCGCGTTGAACGCCTGCAGACTGACCATGACCTGCAGGTCCGACAGATGCGCGAACGTGCCCGCCCGTTCGGTCGCCGCGTCCGTCGCCAGCAGGGAGGCGAACAGGGCGCACAGCATGCTGCCGGGCAGCTCGAACCGCAGCGCCGCCCAGATCAGCAGCGGCTGGACGGAGAACAGCAGACTGTCCGAGCCGTGCGTGGCGAACGGCACGAGGACGCCCGCGACCGCCGCCAGGCCCAGCGCCTCCTTCCAGCGTCTCCAGTGCACGGGGGAGCGCGCCCGGGGCAGGATCAGCAGCACCGGGGCGACGAGCAGCACCCCCATCGCGTCGCCCACCCACCAGGCCAGCCACACCGGCCAGAAGCGTCCGGCCGGCAGGTCGCCCGTGCCGAGGAGCACCAGCGCGCCGGTCGTGGAACTGATCAGCATGGCGGCGAACCCGCCGAGGAACACCAGGCTGAGGCAGTCGCGTAACCGGCCGAGGCCGGTGCGGAAACCCGCCCTGCGCAGCAACAGGTACGCGCACAGCGGCGCCACGGTGGCGCCGAGGAGCACGCCCAGCGAGGACCACTCCAACGACGTGAGACGGACGAGCACCAGCAGCGCGCCCAGGGTGATGCCCGGCCAGCAGCGCGGTCCGAAGAGCAGCAGGGAGGCGACGGCGACCCCGGTCGGCGGCCAGACGGGGGACACCACCGAGCCGTCGACGGTCAGTTCGTACAGCAGCCCGAGGCGGCCCCCGGCGTAGCAGCAGGCGGCGACGGCCAGCGTCTGGAGCGCGTAGACGGCCGGTGCACGGAGATCCTGGCGAGCCACCACACCTGCCATCACACACCGAGGCGGCCGCGACGGCGAGGCGGGAGGCGCGGGGCTGTCGGCCCTATGGCTGACCGCCCAGCCGGTCGTGCCCGATCACCAGCACCGCCGCGTCGTCGTCGTGCCCCACCTCGGTCGCGCCCTTGATCACGGCGGCGGCGAGCGCGTCCGCGTCCATGCCCGCCACCGCCGCGATGCCCGCGAGCCGCGACACCTGCTCCAGCCCCTCGTCCAGATGCAGCGACGGACCCTCCACGACCCCGTCGGTGACCATCACGAACACCCCGCCGGAGTCCAGCCGGTACCGGGTCACCGGGAACACCGCGCCGGACTGCACGCCCAGCGGCGGACCGCCCTCGTCGTCCGTCACGCCGGACCGCCCGTCCGCGGTGGCCCACACGCACGGCAGATGACCGGCGCGGGCGCTCTCCAGCAGCCGGGTCACCGGGTCGAGGCGCATGAAGGTGCAGGTCGCGAAGAGGTCCGAGCTCAGCGTCAGCAGCAGCTCGTTCGTCCGCGCCAGCAGCTCGCCCGGGTCGCTGTCCACGGAGGCCAGCGCCCGCAGCCCGACCCGGACCTGCCCCATGAAGGCGGCCGCCTCGATGTTGTGCCCCTGCACGTCGCCGATGGACAGGCCGATCCGCCCGTCGGGCATGGTGAAGGCGTCGTACCAGTCGCCGCCCACGTTGAGGCCCTGGTTGGCGGGCACGTACCGCACCGCGAGCCGTACGCCGTCGGCGGTGGGCAGCCCCCTCGGCAGCATCCCGCGCTGCAGGGCCACGGCCAGCTCCACCCGGGAGCGCTGCACCTCCGCCGCCGCACGGGCCTGGGCCGTCAGCGTCCCGAGCCTGGTCAGCAGCTCGTCGCCGTGGTCCTTGGAGCCGGTGCGGGACATGGATCACTCACTCGGACGGGGACACTCCCGGCCCCCTCGAAAGGGACGAACCGGAGAAAAGCCGCATGCGTCAGGATGATAGGCAGAACGCGTTTGGCCGGGCCAGTCGGTGTGAAGGCTGGCCGCATGGAGCAGCGCGAGATCATGCAGCGGAGCGTCGGCATCCTCACGGAGGCCCTGGAGATGCGGCGCCGGCTGCGTGCGGACCCGGACGCCGACGTGACCGCCGACAGTGCGGTGGCCGGACTCCTGGAGGACATGCTGCCGCGCATCCAGCTCCCGGCCGACGCCACCGCGCGCGAGGTGGCGGAGATCGTCACCGAGAAGCTCGGGCCGGCCATCGTGCAGATCACCTCGGCGCTCACCTTCGCCTTCGTCCAGCTCGCCGAGATCCACGACGAGGGCCGCACCGACGTGTCGTCCGCCGACGTCCTGCGCTCCATCTCGCTGCACTACGAGACCGGAAGGGATTGAGCCGTTGCCGAACCGCCTTGTGACACACGGCGGTTGAGGAGCGGGTGAGTGGGAAGGGTTGTCCCGCGATCCAGCCCGACAACGATGTCACCTCTTGGACGGAGGCCCCCGTGCCCAGATCGTCGCGCTCAGCGCCAGGCGGCCCGCGCCGGACGCTCCCCGCCGCCCTCCTCACCCTGCTGCTCTGCGCCGTGCTCGCCCTGTCCGCCCTCACCCCGCCCGCGCAGGCCGCCGGGCGGGGCGGCGCCTGGACCGTGCACCAGCCCGGCGCGCCGCGGGACGGCGTCACGGCCGTCGTGCGCCTCGACCCCGCGGGCGGCACCCTCACCCTGACCGCGCGCAAGGGCGCCACCACGGTGCTCGAACCGGCTCCCCTCGGCATCGTCACCTCCGCAGCCGACCTCACCTCGGGACTGCGCGCGGAGTCCCGGCACACCCGGCAGGTGACCGAGCGGTACGCCATGACCACCGGCAAACGGCTCCGCCGCACCGCGCGCATGACGGAGACGCGGTTCACCTTCACCGGCCGGGACGGCGCCCGCCTCGGCCTGGTGGTCCGGGTCGCCGCCGACGGCGTCGCCTACCGCTACGTCCTGCCCGGCCCCGGCACGGTCACGGTCCGGCGGGAGGCGTCCGCGTTCCGGCCGCCCGCCGCCGCGCGGGCCTGGCTCACGCCCTACTCGGTCAACTACGAGCGCCTGTACGCCCCGGCCACCGCGGCGGGCGCGGCCGCCGGCGCCTACGCCTACCCGGCGCTGTTCCAGGCCGGGGACACGTACGCCCTGCTCACCGAGTCGGACGTCGACGGCCGGTACGACGCGAGCCGGCTGGTGCACGAGGGCGACGGGCGCTACGCGGTGCGCCTGGCGGACCCGGAGGTGACCTCGCGGGGGCCGCTGGCCACGCCCTGGCGGACGGCCGTCGTCGGCGATCTCGCCACCGTCACGGAGTCCACCCTCGTCGACGACCTCGCCCCGCCGTCGCGCATCGCGGACACCTCGTGGATCCGGCCCGGCAAGGTCGCCTGGTCCTGGCTGGACGGCTTCGGCGCCGCACAGCGCGACCTCGCCGCCCAGCAGCGCTTCGTCGACCTCGCCGCGGCCCACGGCTGGCCGTACACCCTGGTCGACGACGGCTGGAAGACCACCGGCTGGATGCCCGAGCTGATCGCGTACGCCCGGCAGCGGGGCGTCGAGGTCCTGCTGTGGGTGCACTACAGCGACCTGGACACGGCGGCCGAGCGCGCCGAGTTCCTGCCCCGGGTGAAGCAGTGGGGCGCGGCCGGACTGAAGATCGACTTCATGGACTCCGACTCCCAGGAGCGCTTCCGCTGGTACGACGCCGTCCTCCGGGACACCGCCCGGCACCGGCTGCTCGTCAACTTCCACGGCGCGACCCTGCCCAAGGGCGTCCAGCGGACCTGGCCGCACGTGATGACCCTGGAGGCGGTGTACGGCGCCGAGCAGGGCACCGTGCCCGCGGCGGGGCTGACGGCGCTGCCGTACACCCGCAACGTGGTCGGTTCGATGGACTACACGCCGATGGGCTTCCAGTTCGGCACCCGGACCGTCTCCGACGCGGCCGAACTGGCGCTGTCGGTGGTCTTCGAGTCCGGCTTCCAGAACTTCGCCGGCTCGGTCGCCGCCTACCGGGAGCGGCCGGAGCTGGCCCGGTTCCTGGAGCAGGTGCCGGCCGTGTGGGACGAGACGCGCCTGCTGTCCGGGCGGCCCGGGAAGAGCGCGACGTTCGCCCGGCGCCACGGCGACCGCTGGTTCCTGGGCGGCGTCCACGCCGGTGCGGCCGGGACGGAGCGGGTGCCACTGGACTTCCTGGGCGGCGGACGCTGGCTGGCGGAGGTCGTCCGGGACGGCGAGGACGGCGGGCTGCTGCGCGAACGGCACCTCGTCACCCGCCGGGACGCCCTGGACGTGCCGACGGCCGAGCACGGCGGATTCGCCGCGCAGGTCTGCCGGTTCACGCCCGGCCGCGACACCTGCGACCGGCCGGTGACCCGGCTGCCGCTCACCGCGCTCACCGCCGGTCCGGCGCGCGCCGAGACGGACCCGGGAGGCTCCGTCGCCGTCACCGGCCGCTTCGCGGTGGAGGAGTCCGGGCCCGCCACGGAGGTCCGGCTGACGCTCGGCGCCCCCGACGGCTGGACCGTCGACGGCGAGGACCCCACGGCCGCCGGACTGCCCACGGGGGAGGAACTGTCGGGCGACTGGACCGTGCGGGCGCCGTCGGACGTGCGGCCCGGCGGCTACGACCTGACCGTGCGCGCGGAGTACCGCACGCCCCACCGGCCGGGCTCCGGGGTGCTGCGGGCGGAGCGCTCGGTGCGGGTGTTCGTGCCGGAGCCGGGCGTCACCTACGTGAGCGACCTGCCGTTCATCACCGGGCGCAACGGGTGGGGGCCGGTCGAGCGCGACATGTCCAACGGTGAGCGCGACCCCGCCGACGGGCGGCCGCTCACCTTGCGGGGCGCGGTGTACGACAAGGGCCTCGGGACGCACGCGGCCGGCGAGGTGGTCGTCGCACTCGACGGCCGGTACCGGCGGTTCGCGGCCGTGGTCGGGGTCGACGACGAGGTCGGCGGCAAGGGCACCGTGGCCTTCGAGGCGCTCGGCGACGGCCGGAGCCTGCTGACCACCGAGGTGCTCGGCGGCGCCGACCCGGCCCTGCGCGTCGACGTGGACGTCACCGGCGTACGGCAGTTGGCCCTGCGGGTGCTGGACGGCGGGGACGGCGTCGACTCCGACCACGCCGACTGGGCGGACGCGCGGCTCACGCCGTAGCGGCGGACGGGCGGGTCCACGGGCGGAAGGGCCGTGGACCCGCCCGTCCGGCGGACGCGGGCGTGCGCGCAGACTTGACAGTGTACGCACAAGTAGCGACGCTCCCGAGGGGGGATCTGTGCGGATCGTGGCGCCTCGCAGGGCGAGTTCGGCCATGACCGCTCCGTCGACGGAGGGACCCGCCGGTGACCACCTCTCGCACAGGACGACCCCTCGGGGTCGTGACGCTGCTCCTCCTCGTCCTGGCCGCCGCGCTCACGCCCACCTCCAGTTCCGCCGCCGACGGCCCCTGGTGGGACCCGGTCGCCAGGCCCGCCCCGGACTCGCGGATCGATGTGACCGGTGAGCCGTTCAAGGGGACCGACTCCGCCGGCCGGGTGCGCGGATTCGTCGACGCGCACAACCACATCATGTCCAACGAGGCCTTCGGCGGACGGCTCATCTGCGGCAAGGCGTTCTCCGAGAAGGGCATCGCGGACGCGCTCAAGGACTGCCCCGAGCACTATCCCGACGGCTCCCTCGCCGTCTTCGACTTCCTCACCAACGGCGGTGACGGCCGCCACGACCCGGACGGCTGGCCCACCTTCGCCGACTGGCCCGCGCACGACTCGCTGACCCACCAGCAGAACTACTACGCCTGGATCGAGCGCGCCTGGCGGGGCGGCCAGCGCGTGCTGGTCAACGACCTCGTCACCAACGGCGTCATCTGCTCGGTGTACTTCTTCAAGGACCGCGGCTGCGACGAGATGACCTCCATCCGCCTCCAGGCCCGGCTCACCTACCGGATGCAGGACCACGTCGACGCCATGTACGGCGGGCCGGGCAAGGGATGGTTCCGGATCGTCACCGACAGCGCGCAGGCGCGTGAGGTGATCGAGCAGGGCAAGCTGGCCGTGGTGCTCGGAGTCGAGATGTCGGAGCCCTTCGGCTGCAAGCAGGTCCTGGACGTCGCGCAGTGCGACCGGGACGACATCGACGCCGGCCTCGACGAGCTGTACGACCTGGGCGTGCGCAGCATGTTCCTGTGCCACAAGTTCGACAACGCGCTGTGCGGGGTGCGTTTCGACCCCGGCGCGCTCGGCACCGCCGTCAACGTCGGGCAGTTCCTGTCCACCGGCACCTTCTGGCGCACCGAGCCGTGCACCGGCCCGCAGCACGACAACCCCATCGGCCTCGCCGCCGCCCCCGGCGCCGAACGACACCTCCCCGCGGGTGTGGAGGTCCCGGCCTACGACGCGGACGCGCGGTGCAACGTGCGCGGGCTGACCGACCTCGGCGAGTACGCCGTGCGCGGCCTGATGCAGCGCACCATGATGCTCGAGATCGACCACATGAGCGTCAAGGCGGCCGGCCGGGTCCTCGACCTCTTCGAGGCCGCGTCCTACCCGGGCGTCCTCTCCTCGCACAGCTGGATGGACCTGGACTGGACCGAACGCCTCTACCGGCTCGGCGGGTTCACCGCCCAGTACATGAACGGCTCCGAGCAGTTCGTCGCCGAGGCCGGGCGCACGGAAGAACTGCGGGACACGTACGGCGTCGGTTACGGCTTCGGCACCGACATGAACGGCGTCGGCGGCTGGCCCGCCCCGCGCGGCGCGGACGCCCCGAACCCCGTCCGCTATCCCTTCCGCAGCGCCGACGGCGGCTCCGTCCTCGACCGGCAGACCACGGGGCGGCGCACCTGGGACCTGAACACCGACGGAGCGGCGCACTACGGGCTGGTGCCCGACTGGATCGAGGACATCCGGCGCGTCGGCGGGCAGGACGTGGTGGACGACCTCTTCCGGGGCGCCGAGTCCTACCTGGGGACGTGGGGCGCCACCGAACGGCACCGCCCGGCGGAGAACCTCGCCCGGGGCGCCCGGGCGACGGCCTCCTCCACCGAGTGGAACCCGTTCACCGACCATGCGCCCGCCCGGGCCGTGGACGGCGACCGGAGCACCCGCTGGGCCGGCGACCGGACCGACGACCAGTGGCTGAGCCTCGACCTCGGCGCGACCCACCGGGTCGGACGCGTCACCCTCGACTGGGAACGCGCGTACGCCACTTCGTACCGCGTCGACGTGTCGGCCGACGGCACGCACTGGCGCACCGTCCGGTCCACGACCGCGGGCGACGGCGGGCTGGACACGGCCGTGTTCACCCCCGTCGAGGCCCGTCACGTCCGCCTGCGGTTCCTGGACCGGGGGACGCGGTGGGGATATTCGCTCCGCGAGGTCGGGGTGCACGGCGGCTGAGGAAGAGGAAGCGCGCGCCGGGTGCTCGCCCGCGCCCCTGGTCGTGGCGGCCCGGTACGGCTTCTCCGGCCCCTCGGCGCGACACAGCCGTCCGGCCACGGCTGTCTGCCGCGCCTCGTCGCCGCACCCCTCACGGGGCATGCCTCACTCCTCGCGGAGCGGCACGAGGCCGGCGACCCGGCGGCGACCGTCACACGGGGCGGCGGGTGCTCCGCGGAAGGTCCTCCGCCAGCAGAACGCGCACCGCGTCCAGCGCCGCGGCACGGTCGGCCGGGACCAGGCCGATGCGGGTACGGCGGTCCAGGACGTCCTCCTCGTCCAGCGCGCCCTCGTGCCGCACGGCCCACAGCACCTCCGCGCCGGTGACCGGGTGGCCGGGCAGGACCGGCCCGGTGAGACGGGGGTCGCGCTCGGCGAGCGCCAGGACCGCCGGCGCCTCGGTGCCGTGGCGGCGGACGAGGCGGCGGGGCGCGGGCAGGACGGCGAGGGCGTGCGGCGGAGCCGCGCCCACCAGGGGCAGGGAGGCGGTGGTGGACGGGCCGGCGGCCAGACCCCGGAGCCGGACGGCCGCGTCGACGGCGTCCTCGGCCATCCGCCGGTACGTGGTGAGCTTGCCGCCGACCACCGTGACGACGCCCTCCGACGAGGTCAGCACCGCGTGGCGCCGGGAGATGTCGGCGGTCCGCGGCGGCGCGTCCGCGTGCTCCGGCGCGGTGTCCAGCAGGGGGCGCAGACCGGCGAACGCGCCCACCACGTCGTCGCGGTGCACCGGTGCGTGCAGGACCGAGCCGAGGACGTCCAGCAGGAAGCCGATGTCCGTCTCCGGGGCCTCGGTGACGTCGGGAATGTCGCCGTCCACGGGTTCGTCGGTGAGGCCGACGTAGACCCGGCCGTCGTCCTGGGGGAGGACCAGGACGAAGCGGTTGGTCTCCCCGGGCACGGGGATGTGCAGTCCCGCGGCCAGCGGTCCGAGGCTCTCCGGGCGGAGCACGAGGTGGGTGCCGCGGGAGGGGCGGATGCGGACCCCGTCGACGAGGCCGCCCGCCCACACCCCGGCGGCGTTGATCACCGCGGAAGCGCGGATCTCGCCCTCCTCGCCGGTGCGCTCGTCCCGGACCCGCGCACCGGTCGCGGTCAGCTCCAGCGCCCGGACGCGGGTGAGGATCCGCGCGCCGCGCGCGGCGGCCGTACGGGCCAGCGCGGTCACCAGCCGGGCGTCGTCGGTGAGCCGCCCGTCCCACGACAGCAGTCCGCCGCGCAGACCGTCGAGCCGCAGCGCGGGCGCGAGATGGCGGGTCTCCACCACGGAGAGCCGGCGCGGCGCCGGGAGCGTGGCCCGCGCCGTGCGCGCCGCCAGCCGCAGGGTGTCCCCGGCGTGGAAACCGGCCCGTGCCAGGGCTGCCTGACCGCGCGACACCAGCGGGGTGAGCGGCAGCACGAACGGCTGGGCGTGGACCAGATGGGGCGCCGTGCGCTCCATCAGGATCCCGCGCTCCACCGCGCTCTCGTGGGCGACGTCGAGGCGGCCGGAGGCCAGGTAGCGGAGCCCGCCGTGGACCAGCTTGCTGCTGAAGCGGGAGGTGCCGAACGCCAGGTCGTGAGCGTCGACGGCCACCACCCGCAGTCCGCGCGCCGCGGCGTCCAGGGCGGCGCCCGCGCCGGTCACGCCGAGGCCGACGACCAGCACGTCCACGGCGTCGCCGTTCACGGAGCCGGTCAGTTCGCGGGCGCGCCGGGCGGCGGACAGGGACGAGCCGCTGAGGGGGGTCATGGCGTGAGGGTCCTCTCCAGGATGCCGCGCAGCTCGCCGAGGAACGCCTCGGCGGTCAGCTCGGGGTCGTCCTCGTCGGTCATGGTCCGCAGGGACAGGGTGAAGGACTGCACGATCAGCAGCACCGACCGCGCCTGCCGTGCGACGGGCGCGACGCGCACCGAGCCGTCGGCGTGCCCCTCGCGCAGCACACCGGCCAGCAGCTCCAGCAGGGCCTCCTGGCTCGCCCCGCGGCGGTCCAGCACGTAGGGGAGGAGCAGCTCGGGGTCGACGTCGAGGATCTTGCGGAAGAGCGGGTGGGCCACGAAGTCCCGCACCGCGACGACGAGTCCCTCGGTGAGCAGCTCCCGCGCGGACACGTCCGGTCTGCGCTCGGGCAGGGCTCCGGTGGCCACCGCGATCCACTCCCGGGTCATCAGGTCGCCGACCAGGGACCGTACGTCGGGCCAGCGCCGGTACAGCGTCATGCGGGAGACGCCGGCGCGGCGGGCCACGTCGGTGAGCGTGGTGCGGCGGACCCCGACGGCCAGCACGCAGTCGCGTACCGCGTCGAGCACCGCGTCGTTGTCCGAACCTGCCGAGCCGTTACCTGCCGAGCCGTTGTGACGAATAGGCGTCATGTGTCACAGTGTAACGCCACGTGAGGCCGTCGGGCGACGGCATCGCTCTCTTCCGACCCGTGAGGACGACAGACATGGACATGCTCTGGAGCGGCTGGGGCGACCCGCAGCGGGCGGCCCCGCTGCCCGACGCGGTGACCGGGCTGCTGCGCGACCTGCTCGGCGTCAAGCCGCGGGAGACGGCGCCCGTCGCCCTGGAGGACCTGCCCGTCCCCGCGAGCCCGCTCGCCCCCGACGCGCACCGCGCCCTCGCCGCCGCGCTGGGCGACGAGGCCCACGTCCGCACCGACGCCGAGACCCGCGTCCGGCACACCCGCGGCAAGTCCACCCCCGACCTGCTGCGCATCCGCGGCGGCGACCTCGCCGCCGCGCTTCCCGCGGCCGTCCTGCTGCCCGCCACGCACGACGAGGTGCTGGCCGTGCTCCGGCTGTGCGCGGAACACGGCCTGACCGCCGTGCCGTTCGGCGGCGGCACCTCCGTCGTCGGCGGCCTCGCCCCGGAGGCGCGCGGCCCCTTCGTCGCCCTGGACCTGCGGCGCATGAACCGCCTGCTCGACCTCGACCCGGTCTCCCGCACCGCCACCCTGCAGCCCGGCCTGCGGGCGCCGCAGGCCGAGTCGCTCCTCGCCGGACACGGCTTCACCCTGGGCCACTTCCCGCAGTCCTACGAATGGGCCACCATCGGCGGCTTCGCCGCCACCCGCTCCAGCGGCCAGGCCTCCGCCGGGTACGGCCGCTTCGACGAGATGGTCCTCTCCCTCACCCTCGCCACCCCCGAGGGCACCCTCGACACCGGCCGCGCCCCCCGCTCCGCCGCCGGCCCCGACCTGCGCCAGCTCCTCCTCGGCTCGGAGGGCGCCTTCGGCGTCATCACCTCGGTGACCGTACGCGTCCGCCCCGTGCCGCGGACCCGCGTCCACGAAGGCTGGAGGTTCCCCACCTTCGACGCGGGCGCCGCCGCCCTGCGCCGGCTCGCCCAGGACGGGCCCCGCCCCACCGTGCTGCGCCTGTCCGACGAGACCGAGACCCTCGTCGGCCTCGCCCACCCCGAGGCGATCGGCTCCGGCGGCCTCCGGGCGAACGGCTGCACCGCCGTCGCCGGCTACGAGGGCACCGAGGAGGACACGACGTACCGGCGCGAGCGCGCCGCCGCCGTCCTGCGGGAGTGCGGCGGCACCCCTCTCGGCGAGGAGCCCGGCCGGCGCTGGGCCCACGGCCGCTACGCCGCGCCGTACCTGCGGGACGCCCTCCTCGACGCCGGGGCCTTCGCGGAGACGCTGGAGACGGCGACGTTCTGGTCCCGCCTCCCCGGGCTGTACGCCGCCGTCCGCGGCGCCCTCACCGCCGCCCTCACCGGGGCCGGCACCCCGCCGCTGGTCATGTGCCACATCTCCCACGTCTACGAGAACGGCGCCTCCCTGTACTTCACGGTGGTGTCCGCGCAGGGCGAGGATCCGGTGGCGCACTGGACACGCGCCAAGCACGCCGCCAACGAGGCGATCCTCGCCGCCGGCGGCACCATCAGCCACCACCACGGCGTCGGCACCGACCACCGCGACTGGTACCTCCGCGAGGCGGGCCCGCTCGGCGTCGACGCACTGCGTGCGGTGAAGCGCCGGCTGGACCCGGCGGGGGTCCTCAGCCCCGGCGTCCTGCTGCCGTCCGACTGACCGGCACCGGTCCCGTCCCGGGGCGTGGCGCAGGCCCGCCGACCGGGCTCCCCCCTCCCGGACCGTGGTCGCCGGTCGCACGCCGCGCCCTCCTCCCGGGCCGTGGCCGCCGGTCGCACCGCCCGCCCCGGGCCACCGGTCCGGTGACCCCGCCGGTCACTACGCCCGCCCGGGTCCCGCACCCCTTTCCCATCCCGTCGGCCGCCCCCGGAGGCACCCGATGCGACAGTTCACCGCCGTCGTCAATCCCACCGCGGGCGCGGCCGGTTCCGCCGCCGTGCTGCTCGCCGTCGCCCGGCATCTGCGCGAGGCGGGCGCGGAACTGGTGACCGAGTACAGCCGGAGTCTGGGCCACGCCAGGGAACTGGCGCTCACGGCCGGGCGGTCGGGCCGTACCGTGCTGGCCGTCGGCGGGGACGGCATGGCCGGCTGCGTCGGCGGCGCCCTCAGCGGCACCGGTGCCGCGCTCGGCCTGGTTCCGGCCGGCCGGGGCAACGACTTCGCCCGGGCGCTCGGCCTGCCCCGGGACCCGGAGGCCCTGGCCGCGCTCCTGCTGCACGCCGAGCCGCGCCCGGTCGACACCATCGAGGTCACCTCGGCCGCGCACGACCGCACCGTCGTGCTCGGCAGCGTCTACGCCGGGGTGGACGCGCTCGCCAACCGGCACGCCAACCGCTCCCGCCTGCTGCGGGGTTCGGCGTCCTACTACGCGGGCGGCCTGCGGGCCGTCACCACCTGGCGCCCGGCCCGCTACCGGGTCACCGTCGACGGCACGGAGCACACCCACACGGGCTACACCGTGGTGGCCGCCAACTCCGGTACGTACGGATCCGGCCGCCTCGTCGCCCCGGACGCCCGGCTGGACGACGGCCTGCTGGACGTCGTCATGATCCGGGACGCGCCCCGCCTGCTGTTCTTCGCCCTGATGAACGAACTGCGCACCGGCACCCACGTGCGCCGCCCCCAGGTGCGCGTCCTGCGCGGCCACGAGATCCGCATCGAGGCCGACCGGGCGATGCCGTACGGCACGGACGGAGAGGTCGAGGCGACCCTGCCCGTCACGGCGAGGATTCTTCCGGGGGCGCTGAACGTCCTCCACTGAACCCCGGCCGGACGCCGTCGGGGCAGGTGAGCGGCGTCCCCGGCCCGGTGCCGGTGCACAAGCCGGGAGCCACCGGCCATTACCGGACACGTCCCAAGACTGGATCTGTTCGTTCTCTGGAACTGTTCGCGTCCTCGGCGATAGGTTCGGCGCATGACCGCATCCCGGCCGTCCCGGCCACCGCCGGGGAGCCGCCCGGTGCGGGGCTTCGCGTGACCCCCGCCCGCGTCGTGCTCCTCGACACCGTCCGTCGTCGCGGCCGTCGCGGCGTCGGGACCGTCGCCGCGGGACTGCACGCGCCGAGCGCCGCGGGCCCGGTGCGGCGTCTCGCACCGGCGGGCGGCGCCTCCCTCCACGAGGGACGGACCGGGGACGACCGCGCGGCCGGCGAGCCGCCCTGCCGGGCCGCGTCCGTCGGCCACGGCCTCGAGGCCGACGGGGCCGAAGCCGTCCCCCGGGGCCCGTGCCCCGGAAGTTCCACCTCCCGCAGTGCCTGAGCTGCACGGACCCTTTTCGCCCGGAAGGACTTCCATGACCGAGAACCATGACGCGATCGTCACCGATCCCAAGGCGGAGGAGGCAGGCGGCTGCCCGGTGGCGCACGATCGCGCGCCGCACCCCACCCAGGGCGGCGGCAACCGTCAGTGGTGGCCCGACCGTCTGAACCTGAAGATCCTCGCGAAGAACCCGCCGGCCGCGAACCCGCTCGGCGAGGACTTCGACTACGCGGCGGCGTTCCGGTCGCTCGACCTGCCGGCGGTGAAGCGGGACATCGCCGAGGTCCTCACCACCTCGCAGGACTGGTGGCCGGCCGACTTCGGCCACTACGGTCCGCTGATCGTCCGCATGGCCTGGCACAGCGCCGGCACCTACCGCATCAGCGACGGCCGCGGCGGCGCCGGCTCCGGCCAGCAGCGGTTCGCCCCGCTCAACAGCTGGCCGGACAACGCCAACCTCGACAAGGCCCGCCGCCTGCTGTGGCCGGTGAAGAAGAAGTACGGCCAGAGCCTGTCCTGGGCCGACCTGCTGATCCTCGCGGGCAACGTCGCGCTGGAGACGATGGGCTTCAAGACCTTCGGCTTCGGCGGCGGCCGCGAGGACGTGTGGGAGCCGGAGGACGACGTCTACTGGGGTCCCGAGACCACCTGGCTCGACGACCGGCGCTACTCCGGCGACCGCGAGCTGGAGAACCCGCTCGGCGCCGTCCAGATGGGCCTCATCTACGTCAACCCCGAGGGCCCGGGCGGCAACCCCGACCCGATCGCCGCGGCCCGCGACATCCGTGAGACGTTCCGCCGGATGGCGATGAACGACGAGGAGACCGTCGCCCTGATCGCCGGCGGCCACACCGTCGGCAAGACCCACGGCGCGGGCCCCGCCGACCACGTCGGCCCCGACCCCGAGGCCGCCTCCATGGAGGAGCAGGGTCTGGGCTGGCGGAACACCTACGGCACCGGCAAGGGCGCCGACACCGTCACCTCCGGCCTGGAGGTCACCTGGACCGCCACGCCGACCCGGTGGAGCAACGGGTTCTTCAAGAACCTGTTCGAGTACGAGTACGAGCTGACCGAGTCCCCGGCCGGCGCCAAGCAGTGGGTGGCCAAGGACGCCGAGGCCGTCATCCCCGACGCGCACGACCCCTCGAAGAAGCACCGGCCGACGATGCTCACGACCGACCTGGCGCTGCGCTTCGACCCGGTCTACGAGCAGATCTCCCGCCGGTTCCACGAGAACCCGGAGGAGTTCGCGGACGCCTTCGCCCGCGCCTGGTACAAGCTCACCCACCGCGACATGGGCCCGAAGTCCCTCTACCTCGGCCCCGAGGTCCCGGAGGAGACGCTGCTGTGGCAGGACCCGCTGCCGGAGCGCACCCACGAGCTGGTCGACGCCGCCGACATCGCCTCGCTGAAGGAGCGCGTCCTCGCCACCGGCGTGTCCGTGTCCGACCTCGTGTCGACGGCGTGGGCGGCGGCCTCCTCCTTCCGCGGCAGCGACAAGCGCGGCGGCGCCGACGGCGGCCGTATCCGCCTGGAGCCGCAGCGCGGCTGGGAGGTCAACGACCCCGACCGCCTCACGGGCGTCATCCGCGCCCTGGAGGGCGTCCAGGAGGAGTTCAACGCCGGGCAGACCGGCGGCAAGCGGGTCTCCTTCGCCGACCTGGTGGTGCTCGGCGGTGTCGCCGCCGTGGAGAAGGCCGCCAAGGACGCCGGCTTCGACGTCGAGGTGCCCTTCACCCCGGGCCGCGTCGACGCCACGCAGGAGCAGACGGATGTCGAGTCCTTCGCCGCGCTCGAGCCGACCGCCGACGGCTTCCGCAACTACCTGGGCAAGGGCAACCGGCTGGGGGCCGAGTACCTGCTGGTCGACAAGGCCAACCTGCTCGGCCTGAGCGCCCCCGAGATGACGGTGCTCGTCGGCGGCCTGCGGGTCCTCGGCGCCACCCACCAGCGGTCGTCCCAGGGCGTGTTCACCGCGACCCCGGGCCTCCTCACCAACGACTTCTTCGTCAACCTGCTCGACATGGGCACCACGTGGAAGCCGACGTCCGAGGACCGGACCGCGTTCGAGGGCCGCGACGCCGCCACCGGCGAGGTGAAGTGGACCGGCTCCCGCGCCGACCTGGTGTTCGGCTCCAACTCCGAGCTGCGCGCCCTCGCCGAGGTCTACGCGAGCGACGACGCCGGGGAGAAGTTCGTGCGGGACTTCGTCACGGCGTGGGACAAGGTCATGAACCTCGACCGGTTCGACCTCGTCTGATCCGCACGGCCCGTCCGGTCCCTCCGGCGCGCCGATCCACCCGTCCGGGCCGGTTCCCTCTCCAGGGGGCCGGCCCGGACGGCCGTCCGCCCGAGATGCGCGCGGCGGCCGCTGCCACCAGGGTGGGAAGCGGCCCACGGCCGACACGGAGGAGGCACCGGTCATGGCGAAGGACAGCAGGAAGCCCGGGAAGGACCCGCACGAGGGCGACCACGTCGCCTGGAGCAGCCACGGCAGCGAGACGACGGGCGAGGTCGAGCGGAAGATCACCGAGCGGACCGAGGCGGCCGGACGCACCGTCGCGGCCTCCGAGGAGGAGCCGCAGTACGAGGTGCGCAGCGACAAGTCCGGCAAGACGGCGGTGCACAAGCCGTCCGCGCTCAAGAAGAGGAAGTGAGCGCCGTGGCCGCGGACGACGAGGAGACCTGGAACGAGTTCCGGAAGCTGGTCAACATGAAGCCCGGAGAGCTGGAGAAGTGGCTCGGGACGGACGAGTCGCGGAGCGCGGGCCGGCACAAGGATGGCGGCGAGTCGACCGGGCACGCCTCGGGGCGGCGCATCGTCGCCCTGCTGCGCGCCAGGCGCGCCGACCTCACCGAGGACGACTACGCCCACATGCGCAAGGTCGTCGGCTACCTCCACCGCCACCTCGCGCAGCGCCCGTCCGGTGACGTCACCGACACCCGCTGGCGGCACTCGCTGATGAACTGGGGCCACGACCCACTCGCCGACACCTGATCGCATCGCTATGTCGACACGTCGATTGGGAACGACCGAAAACCGTCGCACGTTGTCGGTGTGAGGTTGCACAATGATCGGAAAAGGAGATCAACTCCGGCGCGGTGCTGGGTAGACGGTCTCGTGTCCGGCTCCGGAAAGGTCCTTCAGATGCTTGCCACCGTCGACCGCTCGAACACCCTCGTCGACCTGCCGACCGTCCGCCGACGGCGCGCCCGGGCGTCCGCCGCCCCGGCCGCCGCGCCCACGTCGCCCGGGACGGCGGCCGACGTGCTGCGCATCATCGCGGACCCGCGCACCCCGACGTACGTCACGGTGTTCGCCAACGGCCGCCGGCGGTACAGCTACTGGCGTCCGATCGACCCGGCCACCGGCAGGGGCGGCTGCTACGCCGCGCTGCCCACCGCCGAGTGCGACGAGCTGCAGGCGGCGGGCCGGATCACGCTCGGCGAGCCGGTCGTCGACCCCAACCGCACGACGTACCGCGTCCGTACGGCCACCCGTGTCACCCAGGCCCCCGCCCGCGCGGTGACGCAGGAACGGCGCCGGGTGGCCTGACGGCCACCGGGCTGCCGGCCGGATCCCGCCAGGTGCCCGCCCCGGGCGCCGGCGTTTTGCGGGAACGGGGCGAAATTCTCGGTCGGACAGGCCGGTCCGGACGTGCGGTTTCCCCGTCCGGCCGTGTGCGTCACCGCAGACCAGCGGACGTTCGTACTTTCCGGTAACGCTGCGAAACGGTCAACTTCACGGACCTCTGTCCGTGTTGTTGTCATGCCCCTGATGTCATTCCTAGCATGGGAGCGCTCCCATCTCCTCTGGAGGTACCGATGCGCCTGCCCGGACACCGGCTCTGGGCCTGGGCGGCGGCCGTCCTCGCGACCGCCGTCGCGCTCACCCTGGCCGTGCTTCTCCCCCCGCAGAGCACCCCTGCCCCACTCGTCCCCGCAGCGGCCGCCGCGCCCGGCGTCGAGGACGACGGCGCCGACTGCCCCGTCCCCCCGCCGGGCTCGACGGCCGCCCGGGCCAAGCTCCCCGACCCGTTCCTCAGGGTGAACGGCACCCGCGTCCCGACCCGTGAGGACTGGCGGTGCCGGCGCGCGGAGATCCGGGAGCTCGCCGAGCGGCACGTCTACGGGGACAAGCCCGCCCGGCCCGACAGCGTCACCGGGACGGTCTCCCGCACCGGCATCACCGTGCAGGTCAGCCACCAGGGCAGGAGCGCCGGCTTCACCGCGGGGGTCGAACTCCCCAGCGGAAACGGCCCGTTCCCGGCCGTCGTGGTGCTCGGCGGGCTCGGCGCGGACACCGCCGCCATCAAGAACGCGGGCGCGGCCGTCATCTCCCTCGACCCCTACGCGCTGGGCCGGGAGGGCACCTCCCGCTCCGCCAAGCAGGGCGCCTTCTACACCCTCTACGGCTCCTCCAGCCCCACCGGACTGCTGATGGCCTGGTCGTGGGGCGTCAGCCGCGTCATCGACGTCATCGAACAGTCCGACGGCGGCGTGCTCCGCGCGGACGCCACCGGGGTCACCGGCTGCTCCCGGTTCGGCAAGGGCGCCTTCGTGGCCGGCGCCTTCGACCAGCGGATCGCCCTCACCATGCCGATCGAGTCGGGCAGCGGGGGCACCGGAGCCTTCCGCGGCATCCCGCAGGAGAGCGGGGCCCAGCCGCTCAGCAGCGCCTACTCCGAACAGCCTTGGCTGGGCGACGCGTTCGGCTCCTTCACCGGCAGCCCCGCGAACCTGCCGGTGGACACCCACCAGATCGTGGGCATGATCGCCCCGCGCGGCCTTCTGATCATGGAGAACCCGCACATCGACTGGCTGGGCGCCCGGTCCGGCAGCCTGGCCGCGCTCGGCGGCGCCGAGGTCTACAGGGCGCTGGGCGCGGGCGGCAACATCAGCTACTGGTCCGACGTCCAGGACGGCACGCACTGCGCGGCCCGCTCGGAGTGGCGCACCCCGCTCCAGCGGAACATCCAGAAGTTCCTGCTCGACTCCGGCGGCTCCTCCGGGGTGTTCAGGGTCTCGCCCGCCAAGTCCGCCGACCTCTCGGCCTGGCGGGACTGGCAGACCCCGGTCCTCGCCGACGGCGGCACCAGCGGGGGCGGCACGGGCGGCGACACCGGCGGGAACGGGGGCAACGGGGGCAACGGCGGCAACGGCGGTGACACCGGCGGGCCGGGCGGCGGGACCGGGGGCCCCGGCACGCCGGGCGACGGCTGCACCGCGGCCTTCCGTACGGTCAACAGCTGGTCCGGCGGGTACCAGGGCGAGGTGACCGTGCGCAACGGAGGCTCCACCGCCCTCCGCGCCTGGACCGTCGAGCTGACGCTCGCCCAGGGACAGTCCCTCGGCAGTGTCTGGAACGGCCGGAACACCGGCACCACGGGCACGATCACGGTGCGCAACGCCGAGTGGAACGGCGCCCTCGCCCCGGCCGGCTCGACCGCCTTCGGCTTCACGGTCGACGGCGGGCCGGGTGCGCCCTCGTCCCTCACCTGCACCGGCGGCTGAACGCAGCGGGCGCACCGCCCGGCCGCCGCGCTCCGCCCGCGCGCCGGCCGGGCGGTGACGCGTGGACGAGAGGAGCGGGCCCGGTCAGGCTATGGACGCCGAGATGACGGCGGACACGGCGATGTTGCAGGACGCGGTCACCCACACCGCCGGGTGGGGTTCGACCTCCACCAGGGTGACGCCCAGGCGCCCGGGGGTGACCAGGTCCACCACGAAGAACGCCACGGCCATCATCACCAGCCCCAGCACGCCGAACGCCGCGGTGGACACCAGGCCCTTGCCGAAGTCGTCGTACGTCGTCCAGATCGAGGTGAACACGATGCCGCCGATGCCGAGCAGCGAGGAGCTGAGCACCACGGCCGCGTTGCGGTTGCGCTCCTGCCAGATCTGCCGGCCGAGCCTGCCCGGCAGCAGCAGGTCGACCAGGAAGATGCCGAGGACCAGCAGGACCAGCCCGAGTGCGCCGTAGGCGCTGGCCCGGCCGAGTCCGTTGACGATGTCGTTCATGGGGTGCGCCGGCTCCGTAGCGTGAGGGATCGTGAAGGATCGCGGTCAAGGGCGAGCAAAATCTAGCGCACTCCCGATCCGGCCGGTCCGCGTCCCCGGCGTCCGCACCGACTCGCCCACGTGCGAACGAACTCGAGGAAACCCCGGGGTGTACCGCGAGGCGGTGTCATGCCCGGGCACTTCCGGGGCATCCGATGTCCATCGGACCGACGGACCGCAGGGGAGACGAGCATGAGCAGGGGCAGCCGGGTTCTCACCGTCATGTACATCGCCGTCGCCCTCTGGCTCGCCTTCTGCACCGTGCGCACCTGGGGGGCGGTGCCCGCGTGGACCACCCTGGCCATGGCCGTCGCCTCCCTCGCCCCCGTCCTGGGCGTGGTCCGCGAGACCGTCATCGCCGACGAACGGCGGGCCGTCGCCGCCCTGCGCGAGCGCGAGGGCCGCCGGGCGGCCTGGCGCGACGCGGCGGCCGCGGCGGTCGCCCGGGCCGAGGTGGAGGCGGCGTGCTGCGAACGCTGGTGGACGTCGTGCGCGACCGAGCACGACCCGAACTGCGCCCACCGCACGTCCTGGGGCACCACTGCCTGACCCCCGGACCCCTGAGCAGACGCGGCGCGTCGTGAACTCCTGATCCGCATCAGGAGGTTGACCGCTTCAGCGCGGGGTGGTCACCATGGCCCGCGACGTCGTCGACCCGCAGGCCGGCACGTGCCCGGACGTGACCGGCGGCAACTCCGCGCACCGCGAACCAGGAGGGGACGGTGGGCTGACCCCGTGACCCTGCCCCGCTCGCCCTCGGGCTGGACCATGGCCGTGTTCGGCGTGCTCGCCGCCGCGCTCGGCGCGGTGGGACTGGTCTCGCCGGACACCCAGCTGTCGCTCCTGGGCCTGACGGCGCCGGGCGGGCGGGGGAGCGGTGACCACACGTCCGCGTTCGTGACGGCGTCGTCGATGGCGGCGCTCAACATGGGCGTGTACTACGTCCTGGCCGCGCTCGCGGACTGGCGGGCCTTCTTCCGCTGGACGGTGCCCTTCCGGCTGCTCACCTGCACGGTGTTCGCGGTCGCCGTGAGCACCGGCAGGGCGCCGGGGGCGTTCATCGGTGTCGCGGTGTGGGAGGGCCTGGGCGCCCTCGCGACGGGCGCGGCCCTCCGGCGGGAACGACGGGCCGAGCCCGGCGGGACGCGGCCGACGGGTACGTGAGAGTGAGGGGGGTCCCGGGCGGGACCCCCCTCGGCACTTCTCGGGCGTGCGCGTGGATCTCAGATGCCGCAGGTCGGAGCCGACCAGTAGCGGCTGCCGCGGTGGTCGACGTGCGTGTGGTCGTCGTGGCCCGGGTAGCCGGGGCCGAGGATGCCGTTGAAGCCGTGGTTGCGGGCCTGCTTGGCCAGGGTGCACAGGGAGTGCGGTCCCGCGCCGAGGTCGGCGGCGTCGCCGTACAGGTGGCGGCTGTTGCTCGCGCCGCCCACCGCGCTGTTGCAGGACTGGGAGCGGAAACCGCTGGTGACCCGGATCGGCTGGTCGCCGAGCGCGTGCCGCAGCGCCTCCAGCTTCCACATGGTGCGCAGGGCGTTCGCCTTCGCCGTCGCGGCGCTGACCGCGCCGCCCGACCAGGTCGAGTTGCAGCGGTTCAGCTCGGAGTAGTCGAAGTGGACCGGCGTGCAGTCGTCGTCCTGGAGGGCGTACAGCTTGCTGAAGGTGGCGGAGCCGGCCACGCCGTCGGCGGCCAGGCCGTAGGCGGACTGGAAGCGCTTGAGCGCGGCGGCGGTGGCCGGGCCGAACTCGCCGTCGACGGCCAGCACGGCGCCGTAGCCGGGGTAGCCGCTCAGCCGGATCTGGAGCTGGGTGACGTCGGCGCCGGACGCGCCCTGGGACAGGGTGCGGTTCCAGGTGTAACAGCCGTCGGCGTGCGCGGTCCCGGCGGTGGCCAGGGAACCCGCCGCCAGCCCAGCCATGAGCATGACAACAGAGAGGACGAGTCGCAGTGCGCGTTTCAACATGCGGTCTCCGCTTCGGTACGAGAGATCGGGGTGAGCCACGAACCGTGTGACGCGCGTCAACCATGGGGCAAACACACGGCCGAGCGCAAGGTGTCCCTGATCGGAGCACGCCCGCGACACGTGAGCCCTGTACGCGCCCCCGGGCCGCTGCGGAGAATGCGGTGCCGGTCCTCCCCTCCCCGTGAAGTGCCGTACGCCCCGCCCTGGTTGCACCTTCCGCCGCGGAAAGCAGGTCGATCGCCGTGCTGTTGCGTCTGCCCACGTCCCTGTCCGAAGCCCAGCGGTGTCTGGCCGAGGGGGCGGTGCCCGTCGGCGGGGCCACGCTCGTGTGGGCCCAGTGGCAGCGCGACGGCTTCCCGGAACAGGCGATGTCCCTGCGCCGGCTGCCCGAGGCCACCGTGGTGGACGGCGAGGCCCTGGGCGCCGCCGTGCTGCTGCACCAGATCGACCATCGCGTGCCGGAGGTGCTGCGTCGCGCGGCCGCCTCCATAGGCACCGGGGCCGTGCGCCGGACGGCCACCGTCGGAGGCAACATCGTGGGCAGCGCCCTGCGGTGTCTGCTGCCCCCGGCGCTGGTCCTGGACGCCCGGGCGACCGTCCTGGACCGGGACGGTACCTACGAGGCGGATCTGGCGGAGGTGGTGGCCAAGCGCCCCCTGATGCTGGGCATCCGCTGGCGCCGCCCTCTGACCAGCGCCTACTACAAGGCGCCCGGCGACGCGGGCGGGCCGCCGCCCCTGGTCGTCGCCACGGCCGTGCACGCCGGACAGAACGGTGGGCGGCGGCTGTTCGTCGCCGTGCGGGACGGTGACGAGGTCGTCGGCGAGAGCGTCCCCGCGCCGGCGGACACCGGTCAGGCGCTCGACGCTCTGGACGGCACGGCCCTGGGCGGTCTGCCCGGGGAGGCGCGGGAGGCGGTGCGGCGCCAGGTGACGGACGTCCTCGGGCGTACCGCCGGCGACTGAGGGGGAGCGTGCGGGGCGGCGGACGGCAGGCCCGTCACCCCGCACCTCACTCCACGGGCCAGGTGTGCACCGGCGCGTTGAGATGCATGTAGTCGATGTACTGCTGCGTCATGCGCCGCAGCGCCTCATGGCGCCCGCAGTGTGCCGTCGCGTCGATGTGGTGGAACATCTCCTTCTGCCACACGGCGCCGTTGCGCCCCGTCACACACCGCTGCTCGATGATGCCGAGCAGCGGCTCCCGCCAGGCGTCGTCCATGCCGGACAGCTCCAGACCCCGGTGCGCCAGCGGCAGCAGCCGCCGCAGGACCAGCTCCGCCGCCGGCACCTCGCCCATGCCCGGCCAGTACAGCCGCGCGTCGATGCCGTAGCGGGCCGCCGTGCGCAGGTTGTCCTCGGCGGCGGAGAAGGACATCCGCGACCACACCGGCCGTTCCTCCTCCACCAGGCCGCGGGTGAGGCCGTAGTAGAAGGCGCCGTTGGCGAGGGTGTCGGCGACGGTCGGCCCGGCGGGCAGCACCCGGTTCTCCACCCGGACGTGCGGCTTGTCGCGGGAGACGGCGTACACCGGTCGGTTCCAGCGGTAGATGGTGCCGTTGTGGAGGGTCAGCTCGCCGAGATCCGGGACGTCGCCGCGCAGCAGGGTCTCCGCGGGGTCCTGGTCGTCGCACAGGGGGAGCAGGGCGGGGAAGTAGCGCAGGTTCTCCTCGAAGAGGTCGAACACGCTGGTGATCCACCGCTCACCGAACCACACGCGGGGCCGCACCCCCTGCACCTTGATCTCCTCGGGGCGGGTGTCGGTGGCCTGTTCGAACAGCGGGACGCGCGTCTCGTGCCAGAGTTCCTTGCCGAACAGGAAGGGCGAGTTGGCCGCGAGCGCGACCTGCACCCCGGCGATCGCCTGGGCCGCGTTCCAGTACGACGCGAAGTCCTCCGGGTCGACCTGGAGGTGGAACTGCGTGCTGGTGCAGGCGGCCTCCGGGGTGATGGTGTCCGCGTAGGTGCGCAGCCGGTCGATGCCGGTCACCTCGATGTGCAGGTCCTCGCCGCGCGCCGCGAAGATCTGGTCGTTGAGCAGCCGGTAGCGCGGGTTCTCCGACAGGGCGCCCTCCCCGACGTCCTCGTGCCGCAGGGTGGGGAGGATGCCCGTCATGATCAGGTGCGTGCCGACGGAGCGGGCGCGTTGCTCCGCGTGGTTGAGGGCGGAGCGGATCTCGGACTCCCAGGCGTCGGGACCGCCCTCGGTGAGCTGCCGGGGCGCGATGTTGATCTCGAGGTTGAACCGTCCCAGCTCGGTGTCCCAGGCCGGGTCCGCGATGGCCTCCAGCACGTCGGTGTTGCGCATGGCGGGCTCGGCGCGGTCGTCGACCAGGTTCAGCTCGATCTCCAGCCCCACCTGGGGCCGCTCGGCCTCGAAACGCGACTCGCGCAGCATCTGCGCCAGCGCGTCGAGGCACTGCTGCATCTTGATCCGGTAGCGGCGGCGGTCCTCGCGGGTGAAGGTGAGCGCCGGGACGTCCCGTCCCATCGGTCTCCCTCCAGGCTGTTCGTCCGGAACCTGACCACCCCAGCGTCGCACCGGTGGCCGCCCGCGACCACGCGAGTCCGCCGGCCCGTGGGACCCTCCGCGAGGGACCGGGGCAAGGCGCAGGAGCGGCCGTCGCTCAGGGCGGGATCCTCGCCCCCCGGGGCGTGCCCCCGGTGGGGCGTGTGCGGGGCGGACACCGGCGCACCCGGGAAGTCACCGGTGTCCGCCCGTACGGCCGGCCGTACGGGCCTGCGGGGACGGGGGGAATCGGCTCGCCGGGCGGTGGGTACTCGCCCGGTCCCCGCGCGGACACGCCGCGCCGGTAGCACCACGGGAGGCTCGCCATGGCCGACCTCAGCCCGATCGACCTGCAGAAGGCACTCAAGGGCGCCGACTACCCGGCCGCCCAGGACGATCTCGTCTCGGTGGCGAAGAGCAACGGCGCCGACGACAACCTCGTGAAGAAGCTGTCGGAGACGGGGACCGAGCGGTTCGACGGTCCGAACGAGGTGCAGAAGGCCGTCTTCGGCAGCGAATGACCCGCGTGCCGGGGCCGCGGCCCGCCCCCGTGGGCCGGCCCCGGACGCCCGTGACCGACCGAGGACGGTGCACCGATGACCGAGTACGAGCGCTCGCACACCATGCCGGCCCCGCCCGAGCAGGTCTTCGACCAGGCGGCGGACATCGACCAGATGGGTGACTGGATGCCCGAGGAGCTGCATGTGCGCGCCGAGCGGCTGCCCGCCGTGACCGTGCACGAGGACCGCACCGACGAGGACACCTCAGCCCTCCTGCGGGCCCAGCGGGACCAGATGCGCATCGAGTGGGGCACACGGGAGCAGGGCGGCTACGCCGGCTGGCTCCAGGTCGCCGGCATCGACAGCGGAGCCAGCGAGGTGACCGTGCACCTCTCCTTCTTCGAGGACAGCCACGATCCGGGCGAGGAGCAGGTGACCGGCGCCCTCGACGACAGCCTGCGCAGGCTGGAGCGGAAGGTCCGGCTACGCGTCGACGACGCCGCCGGCTGACCCCTCGCGCGCCCAGTGGGCGGGGCGGCCCAGCGACGGCGGCAGCGTCGTCGCCGCGTCGCCCCGCGCCGCGCTCACTTGCGCCCGGGTGAGGAACAGGGCCCCGGTGAGATCGGCGCCGGACAGGTCCGCGCCGCGCAGGTCGGCGCCGATCAGATCCGCCTCGCGCAGGTCCGCCCCGGTGAGGTCGGCGCCGATCAGCAGCGCCCCGCGCAGACTCGCCCCGCGCAGATCGGCCCCGGAGAGCCGCGCGCCCATCAGGTCGGCGCCGCGGTGGTCCTTCCTGCGGCCCGGCACCCGGGCCCGGGCCAGCTCGCTGGCCCGCAACAGCAGCGGGTTGACCTCCCCGCGCAGCGCGTTCACGTCGAGCGCGACGACCGACTCGGCGGTGCCCCGGGTCAGCTTCTCGATCCGCGCCAGCGCCCGGCCGAGCTCCCGGTGCACGGGACGGGCCGCCGGAAGACCCAGCGCCTCGGCGGTGTACGCGAGCAGTTCGTGCAGCTGCCGCATGACGGGGAACACCGCGAACATCGCGGGCGCCGACCCGGGGTCCCGCCGCCAGTCGGCGCCGCCGAAGGTGACCTGCGAGACCTTCTGCCCGGCGCCGAAGCAGTCGAAGACCGTGCAGCCCTGATAGCCCTCGTCGCGCAGCCGGGCGTGGATGCCGCAGCCGAAGTCGTCACGCAGATGACCGCAGGGCCGCCCGGCGGGCTTGTCCTCGGCGAAGTCGGCGGAGCGGGCGAACGGCAGGGCCACGCAGCACAGGCCGAAGCAGGCCGAGCAGTCGGCGCGCAGCTCCTCGCTCCTCACGACGGCCGGCTCCCGCTCCGGGCGGGGCGCCGTCCGCGCGGGCCGCCGGGGCCGTCCGCCGCCGTGCGCGGACGAGCGGGTTCCGTGCTGTGGCGACACCGTGAACGCTCCTGAGCCGGCGACGGGCGCCCCCTGCCGGGGCGCCCCGTGAACGCCGCCCATTCTCGCAGACGACGTGATCGTCCCCGCCTCCGCTTGCCCACGTCGCACAGGGGAGCGAGGAGCGGGGACCATGACCGGGACCGAGGGAGCCCGCGTGCTCGTGACCGGCGGCCGGCGCGGTCCGGCGAGGCCTTCGCCACCGCGCCGCTGGAGGCCGACGCCGAGACGGTGTACGCCGCCGCGCTCGGCCCGCGCGGTGTGCGGACCGCCTCTCGGGACGGCCGGCCCACCCCGGGCTTCCCCGCGGGCGCCCATGGTCCCGGCGGCACTCACCGCGGTGGGTGCCGCCGTCCGGTGTCTTCCGGGTCAGCGGGCGGTGCCCGCGGCGCGCTGTCCGGTGAGGACCGCCGTCAGCAGTTCCGGGTCGAACAGCGAGACGTCGGCGAGCCGGGTCGGGGCGGCGAGGGAGTTGAGCATCGCCTTGGTGACCCGCACCGCCGACGCCGGCCGCCGCAGCACGGGCTTCGCCCACGCCATGACCGCGTCGTCGAGCGCGTCCGCCTGCACCACCTTGTGCAGCACCGACAGGCCCAGGGCCTCCTGGGCGTCGAAGACCCGCGCGGTGAGGATCAGCTCCCGCACCCGCGCCACGCCCACCTCGCTGATCAGCCGGGGGAGCAGCCCGCCCCACGCGGGCGGCACGCCCAGGGCCAGCTCGGGCAGCCGGAAGGTGGCCGTGTCCACGCCCACCCGCAGGTCGCAGGCGAGCAGCAGACCCACGCCCGCGCCGACCGCCCGGCCCTGGACGCGGGCGATGGTGACGGCGGGGTTGGCGGTGAGGGCCTCGCACACCCGCAGCGCCTTCCTGCCGGAGACACGGATGCCGTCACCGGTGGGATCGGCGTCCAGGTGCTGCGGGAACTCGCGCCGGTCGCCGCCGAGGCAGAACGCGTCGCCCGCCGCGGACAGCACCAGGACCCGCACGTCCGGGTCCTGGTGGTCGAGGACGGTCAGGAGGTCGTCGAGCATGGCGTCGCCGACCGCGTTCCCCTCCTCGGGGAGGTTGAGTTCGACCGTGAGCAGAGGCCCCTGCCGGTAGGTGCGCACGGTCTTGAGTATCTGTTCGGCGGGGAGTTCGGCGAGGTGCGATGCGGTCATGCGGTCACCTTCAGGGACGTGATGCGGCGGAAGACGAGACGGGAGTTGTCGTAGGAGGGCGGTCCGGCCGGGCGGAGGGTGGGGAAGCGTTCCAGGACCTGGGCGACCGCCTCCCGCGCCTCGAACCGGGCGAGAGGGGCGCCGAGGCAGAAGTGCGGGCCGCTGCCGAACGTGATGTGGCCGCCGTCGCGCAGGATGTCGAAGACGTGCGGGTCCGGGTTGCGCCGCGGGTCGTGGGCCGCCGCCCCGTACAGGATGTGCACGGTGGTGTCCTTGGCGAGCGGCGTGCCGGCCAGGATCGTGTCGTCGGCGGCCACATGGGAGTTGAGCCACACCGGGGGGTCGTAGCGCAGCGTCTCCTCGATCAGGTCGTCGATGTGCTCGGGGTGCGCCCGCAGCCACTCCGCGCGGGCGGGTTCCTCCGTCGCGAACCGCACCGCGTTGGTCAGCAGCACCGCGCTGGTCTCCAGCGAGGCGATGGTGATGAACATGGTCAGGTGGTAGATCACCCGCGCCGCGGAGTCCGGGTCGTCCGCGAAGTGGGCGTCCCAGTGGTGGATCCAGCCGGTGAGGACATCGTTGCCGGGGCGCGCCCGCCGGTCGCGGATCAGCTCGCCGAAGAAGGCCCGCATCTCCATCGTGGCCTGCCCCGCGAGCGCCAGCTGCTCCTTCGTGGGGAACAGCTCCTGCGCGTACGCCTGCCGGTGGGCGAAGTCCAGGACGTGCGCGTGGTGCTCCTCGGGGATGCCCAGCCACTCACCGACCGTGCGGACGGGGAGCAGTTCGGCGACCGTCTGCACGAAGTCGGCCTCCCCGTCAGCCCGCAGGCGCTTCTCCAGGTCGTCCAGCAGACCGGAGACGAGCCGCGAGACCGTCGGACGCATGCCCTCCAGGGTGGTGCGGTCGAAGGGGTTGCCCAGGGCACGGCGCTGGCAGGTGTGCGACGGGGCGTTGATGCGGGACAGGGTGCCCGTGAGCTCCTGGGTGGCGAGCTCCTGCCAGCGGCGCGGGTCGGGCTGCCGCTCCTGCCAGGCGAAGTCCGGCACCAGCCAGTTCCTGGAGCGCAGGACCTGGCTGCATGCCTCGAACGAGGTGACGAAGTAGGCGCCCCAGGGGGCGCGCACCACGTCCCCCAAGGAGCGCAGCCCCTCCCACACGGGCAGGGGGTCGGCCTGGCCTTCCGGCGAACGAAGGTGCCGGAGAAGGGAAATGACGGCTCGGCGGTCACTGGTGGTACCGCTTATGTCGCCAACGGCGGTCACTTGGTGCTCCTTTGACTGGACGCTACCGTATACCGCCGGAACCTACCCTTCCATCTCCATGGGTCATGTGTCGTTGAGTGTTGCACCTGTCACATGCCGTGCTGTTGCCGTCCGGCGTGCCGTCATACACGGAAGACGTCGAGGAAGCTGCTCCAGAACCCCTTCTTGCGGGCCGGGGTCTGCCGGGCCTGCTCGGACGAGGGCACGGTCGCGGGGTGTGCGGTCTCGGGCATCGCGGCGGCCCGCTCGCGCATCGCGGTCGCGGTCCGGGTGGCCGGCGTGGGGACGAACGTCACGGGCAGCGCCACCAGCGCACGGTGGAACGGTCCGGGCCGCCACTCCAGTTCCTTCTCCGGCACGGCGAGCATCAGGTCGGGCAGCGCGTTGAGCAGCCGCTCGACCGCGGTGGTCGCGATGACCTGCGCCGGGTCCTTCGCGGGGCAGGCGTGCGGGCCCGCGCCCCACGCCAGATGGGCGCCCTTGCTGTGCGCGCGGCGGGCCTCCGCCAGCGCGGGATCGGCGTTGGCGCCCGCGAAGGAGATGACGACCGGGGTGTTGGCCTCGGCCACATGACCGCCGAGGTCCACGTCCCGCACCGGGTAGTGCGTGGCGTAGTTGGCGATCGGCGTCTGGTTCCACAGCACGTGGTCCAGCGCCTCCTCGATCAGCATGCCGCTCTCCCGGCCCGCCGCCCCGGACAGCAGCAGCATCAGCGAACTGCCGATGAGGCTGCGCTCCGGCTCGATGCCGGCGCCCATCAACAGCACGAGCTGGTCCTTGAGTTCCTCGTCGGTCAGCCCGGCGGGGTGCTGGATCAGCCACGAGGTGACGTCGTCGTCGGGACGCCGGCGCTTCAGCGCGATCAACTCCATGAGGGACGCGGTCAGTTCCTCGTTGGCGCGCACCGCGTCCGTGCCGTCGAAGATCGCCGACACGGCGGCGGTGACGGTGTCGCCGATGTCCGCCGGGCAGCCGAACAGCTTGTTGAACAGCAGCAGCGGCAGCAACTTGGCGTAGTCGCCGATCAGGTCGGCCCGGCCCAGCTCGCTGAACCGGTCGATCAGGTAGTCGGCGATCGGCTCGACGTCGCGCCGGATCCGCGCGGTGTTGAGCCGGGCCAGGCTGTCCACCACGGCCTTGCGCAGCCTCAGATGCACCGCGCCGTCGGTGAACAGACAGCTCGGCCGGTACGCCATCATCGGCAGCACCGGGCTGTCCAGGGCGATACGGCCCTCGTTCAGGTCCTTCCAGCGGCGGGCGTCACGGGCGAACAGCTCCGTGTTCTGCAGCACCCGCAGCGCCATCTCGTGCCCGACGACCAGCGTGGCGTCCACACCGGGGGCGAGCTCGACCGGACCGGCCGGGGCGTGCTCCCGCAGCCGGTCGTAGACCTGGTGCGGATCGGTGGCGAAACCGGCGTCGTGCATGGGGCATCTGCCCGCACCCGACGCGGACGGGGAGTGAGGTTCCATGAAGTCTTCCTTAGTGAACCGTGGACCGTGGACCCGGGGGACCGGGACACGGAGGCCGGGATCCGGGGGTGGGGGGGGGGGGGGGGCGGGGCCCCCCCCCCCCCCACCCCCGGCGGACGCGAGGAGGTCAGGCCGTGCGGTCGAGCAGGTGCCGCACCAGCGCGATCAGCGCCTTCGCGGACGAGCTCTGGTCGCGGGCGTCACAGTGGACGACCGGGGTGTCCGGCAGCAGGTCGAGCGCCTCGCGCACCTCCGCCTCCGCGTACACCGGGGCGGAGTCGAAGCAGTTGACGGCGATGGCGTACTCCAGGCCGTACCCCTCGACGAGGTCGATGACCGGGAAGGTCTCCTCCAGCCGCGTCGGGTCGACCAGCAGCAGCGCCCCCAGCGCTCCGCGCGCCATGTCCTCCCACAGCTGCATGAACCGCTGCTGGCCCGGTGTGCCGAAGAGGTACAGCACCAGGTCGTCGCTGAGGGTGAGGCGGCCGAAGTCCAGGGCGACCGTGGTGGTGGTCTTCCCGGTGACTCCCCTGAGGTCGTCGACCTGCGCCGACGCCTGGGTCATCCTCTCCTCGGTGCGCAGCGGCGTGATCTCCGAGAGCGAGCCGATGAAGGTCGTCTTGCCCACGGCGAAGTGCCCGACGACGAGGATCTTTGCGGCGTTGGTCACCGCGCTGGAGACGTAGATGGACTTCTGGGCCGTCTCAGCCGATGAGGGATTGGAGTCCATTCAGAACCTTCTCGAGGGTCGCTCTGTCAACGTTCTGGGCCCGGGGCGGCTCGGCCCGGCGGAGCAGGTGCCCCTGTTCCGATAAATCGGTGAGCAGCAGCCGGGCCACCCCGACGGGCAGGCCGAGGTGGCCCGCCACCTCGGCGACCGACAGGTAGCCACCCGAGCACAGCTCCCAGATCGCCTTCACCTCGGGGCCGGCCCCGAGCGGCAGCGTCCGTCCGGGGGCCAGCGTGACCAGGGTGTGCAGCGCCAGTTCGTCCGAGGACGGCAGGCTCCGGCCGCCGGTGATGACGTAGGAGCGGACGAAGTCACTGGTGACGGGTGATTCCTCGCCGGGCGCCGTCATCAGCCGACACCGTTGTCGGAGCGGGGAGCCACGCTCATGGCCTTGTTCAGCGCCGTCACCGTCTTCTGCATGCGGAACGACATGGCCTCCATGTCGACGTCCACCGCCGCGGAGACCGCCAGGTAGGAGCCCTGCCCGGCCGCGATGAGGAAGATCCAGCCGCCGTCGTACTCCAGCAGCGTCTGCTTCCAGATGCCGTGTCCCGCGCCGACGAAGCCGGCGACCGCCCGGCTCAGCGACTGCATGGAGCTCATCGCGGCGGCGTTGGTCTCCGCGTCGTCGCGCGAGATGTCGTCCGAACGCTGGAGCAGCAGGCCGTCACCCGAGACGAGGATGGCGTGGCGGGCGCCGCGTACCTCGAGCACGTCGTTCAGCACCCACGACAGGTCGGTCTTCACTGGTGGTCAGGTCCTTCCGTGGTGTTCGTGGTCCGTCCGAGCTGGGTGCCGCGTGCGAACGCCCCCAGGCGCGACGCGGTGACCTCGCCGGACGACTCGGAGGTCTCCTTGTCGAGGGCGCCCGAGCCCTGCGGGGGCGGCACCACCGCGATGGGGCCCTGACGGCGCCGCCGCTTGGGCAGCCCGCCGGACGTCGTGCCCACCACGCGCGACGGGCCCACGGGCACCGGCGCCAGGCGGTGCGGAGCGTCCTCCTGCCCGTCCTCGGGCTCCTGCTCCGGCTCGGCGGGAGCGACCACGTCGGCCGAGAGGAGGCTCTCCGGGATACGGATCACCGCGCGCACACCGCCATAGGGAGAGACCGAGCCGACGGAGACGTGGAAGCCGTAACGGTTGGCGAGCATGCCGCACACCGCGAAACCGAACCGGGGCGGGTCGCCGAGACCGGTGATGTCGACCGGACCGTCGGCGGACAGCAGGGCCGCCGCCCGGTCCTTGGTCTCCTGGTCCATGCCCAGACCGGCGTCGTCCACGATGAAGCACACGCCCGTCGGCACGGCCTGGATGTTGACCTCCACCGGCGTGCCCGGGGCGCTGTAGGTCGTGGCGTTGTCCAGCAGTTCCGCCAGCACCACGGCCACCGGCTCGACCGCCTTGCCGGTCACGGCGACACTGTCCTGGGTGTGGATGCTCACCCGGTTGAAGTCCTTGATGCGGCCCTGGGCGCTGCGGGCGACGTCGTAGACGGTCGCCGCCCCCTCGCGGCGGCCCAGCCAGCCGCCGCACAGCACCGAGATGCCCTTGGCCCGGCGGCTGAACTGGCTGCCGGTGTGGTCGACCGACATCAGGTCGGCCAGTACCTCGCTGTCGTTGCCGTATTTTTTCAGCAGTCCGTCCAGGAGCAGCTGCTGCTCCTCGGCGAGCGACTGGAGGGTGCCCATGGCCGACTTGAGCACGGCCTTGGTCGCCGACTCGGCGTCCGCCCGCACATCGGCCAGTTCCCCCCGGTGCCGGGCGCCCAGCGTGTCGATGTGGGCTTCCAGTTGCTCGATCCGTCCCTGGGCCTGGCCCAGGCCCGCCTCCAGATCCTTCCTTGTTCTTCGGAGCGCCAGATTGGTTCTCCGGGCCCGCAGCACTGCGAGAACCGCAGCGGCGAGCACCACCAGCAGGATCCACAGCAGTGGATCCTTGATCAATGACGTCATGAGACTCTCTTCAAGTCGCATCGCGTCGGGAGAAGGGAGTGCCCGCGCACGCGGAAAACCGGTCCGGGCCGCCGAGCGGCGCGGACCCACGGCGGGACAAAGCCTCAACTCCTCAGCGATGGGGCCTTAGAGACTGTCCCCCGTACGCGTTCATGACGCGTCGCCAGCCTGCTGAAAGTCCGTTGATCGTATCAGCCCCGGGGCGGTAACACGTCTGGTGCCGGTGGCACTTGACAAACCTCACGAGAAGTTCACACAGGGGTCTCCGACGCCCCGCCGCGCACCCCCGGCCGGGGTCCGAGCGTCGCCCGCCCGCTGTGCCGCCGTTGTGCCACGTCCCAGCTGTGGCACGGCGAAACGGTGTCACGGCCGTCGCCTGCCGCGCAGTGCGGCGGGCGGGGTCGGCCGCCCGGGCCCTGTGAGGGGAGACCGCGCGCCCGAGCGTGCTCGTGCAGCCGCGGTGGAGTGCCGGAGCGGGCGGACGAGGTCGGGCGGGTGCCCGTGGGCCGGGCGGGCGCCTCCCCGCCGGTCCGAGTGAGCAGGGCGGGTCGGGCCGCACCCGGAGAGCGATCGTGCCGCGCGCCACGCGCCGCGGTGATGCCGGGGACGGCCGCCGCGCGCCCGAGCGGGTGGAGATCACCGCGGAAGACGCGGATCAGGGCCGAACGGCCCTGGTCATCCGGTTCTGGACCGGCGAGGATCCTCGCGGAACACGCCACGCGCAGAGCAAGGAGCCTTTCGATGGCGGACGGCGAGCAGCCCGGCCCCGACGACCCGATCAGGGTCTTCCTCCTGGACGACCACGAGGTGGTCCGGCGCGGAGTGCACGACCTGCTGGACGACGAGCCGGACATCACGGTGGTCGGTGAGGCCGCCACCGTCGAGCAGGCCCTGGTGCGCGTCCCCGCCCTGCGCCCGCGCGTCGCGGTCCTCGACGTCCGGCTGCCCGACGGCGACGGCGTGACCGTGTGCCGGGAACTGCGCTCGCGGATGCCCGACCTGGTGTGTCTGATGCTGACCTCGTTCGACGACGAGGAGGCCCTGCTGGACTCGATCATGGCCGGCGCGTCCGGCTACGTCCTCAAACAGATCCGCGGCTCCGACCTCGTCGAGGCCGTCCGCACCGTGGCGCGCGGCCAGTCGCTGCTCGACCCGAGCGCCACCGCCAAGCTGATGGCGCGGCTGCGCGGCGGGCCGCAGAAGGAGCAGCAGGAGCCGGAGGTCCTGCCCGGACTCACCGAGCGGGAGCGGGAGATCCTCGAGCTGATCGGCGAGGGGCTCACCAACCGCCAGATCGGTCAGCGGCTCTACCTCGCGGAGAAGACGGTGAAGAACCACATCTCCCGGCTGCTCGCCAAGCTCGGCGTGGAGCGCCGCATCCAGGCCGCCGTGATCGCCACCGAGGCCCGGGACCGTCTGCGGCACGGCCACGACGGCCACTGACCACGACGGCCACCGGCCGCCGCGGGTCCCGGCCGGACGGCGCCCGGCCGGGACCCGCGGAAGCGGTCCCGTGGATCAGTCCCGGGCGATCTGCGGCGCGATGTCCTCGGTGAACCGCTCGGGCGCGGCGGCGGCGCGCCGGACCGCGGCCGCCGGGCCGGTGCCGCAGAAGGACGCCTCGAGCGTGGCGCCGAGGGTGGTGTTCACCGTCCCGTTGTTGGAGGTGTTCGCCAGTGACGCCATGCTGCGGCGGCCGTCGCTCGTGGTGAAGGCGTACGTGTAGTAGCCCTGCACGGTGCCCGTGTGTCCGTACACCGTGGTGCCGCAGGACAGCGTCCGGCCGCGCAGCCCCAGACCGTACGACTGCTTGCCGTCGGCGGTGACCGGGACCATGGCGGTCATCTCCCGCACCTGCTCGGCGGGCAGCAGCTTCCCGGAGAGCAGCGCGGAGAAGAACCGGTTGAGGTCCTCGGCGTTCGAGATGACCGCACCCGCGGACTGCGCCCAGGACACGGTCTGCTCGGTGGAGTCCACCAGCGGCAGCGTGGTGTCGTCCTGGCGGAGGTAACCGCGCGCGTACGCCCCGGAGAGGGTGGTGCGCGGGTGGACGTACGACGTGTTCTTCAGCCGCAGGGGCGTGAAGATGCGCTGCTGGTAGTGCGTGGCGACGGGCGTGCCCGTCACGTGCTCGATGATCGCGCCCAGCGCGACGAAGTTGGTGTTGGAGTAGCTGTACGCGGCGCCCGGCGCGTTGTTCAGCGGGCGTGCCGTCGACAGGTCGATCAGCTCCTGGTGGCTGAAGACCTTGTCGCGCACCGCCTCGAAACCCGGGACGGTGTTGTAGAACATGTCGTTGGTGTAGTCGTACAACCCGCTGCGGTGGCTGAGCAGGTGACGCACCGTGATGCGCTCGTCGGGCAGCGGCTTCGGCAGGTAGCGGTCGGCCGGGGCGTCGAGGTCGATCCGTCCCTCGGCGACGAGCTGCATCAGCACCACCGTGGTGAAGGTCTTGCTGACGCTCCCCACGCGGAACCGCCGTCCGGTGTCCATCGGCGTGTGGGCGGCGGTATCGGCCTCACCGGTGGCGACGCGGTAACTCCTCAGCCCCTCGTCGATCCGGGTCAGCGCGCCGGGAGCGCCCTGGGACAGCGCCGTCCGGTGCACCGCGGCGACGGCGGCGACGTCCGGCGCCGGCAGCGGGGGAGCGGTGGTGCCGGCGAGGGCGGGGGACGCCGCCAGCGTGACGATCAGGGTGGAACCGGCGAGCGCGACGCTCACGTCTTTGATCCGCATCCGCATCCGCATCTTTCCTGAGTGTGGGGGAAGGACAGGCGCCTGCGGCCGGACAAGCTCAACTGCCTTACAGGCAAGGCGCGTTGGTGAAGCCACGTGAGGCCGGGGCGGCAACGTCTGCATCGTAGTGCAGGGGCGCCGCGCCGATCCGCCGTTCCGGCCCGGCGTGGCGCACCCCGCGTCGCCCTCACCCGGCCCCGGTCGCGTGCCCCCCGCCGGCCGGGCGGACCGGGTAGCGATACGTCTCCGCCGCCCCGCGGGGACGCGCCTCGGGCCACACGCAGTCCAGCACCGAGGCCGACGGACCGAACAGCGCGGACGGCACCGCGTCGCGCGCGAACCACTCCCAGCGCACGATCTTGTCCGGTTCGGTCACCGTGGGCGTGCCCGCCGCCCCCTCGGCGACCGCGGCGGCGGTGACCCGGGTGAGTCCGCGCAGGCCGTCCACCACGACCGCCAGCACCCGTACGGCCGTGGCCGGCACGGACAGCCCGGTCTCCTCCGCCAGCTCCCGCGCGGCCGCCGTCTCGAAGTCCTCACCCGGGTCCACCTTGCCGCCCGGCAGTTCCCACCGCCCGTCGTGGCCCAGGCCGAGCAGGACGCGGCCGGATTCGTCGAGGACGGCGATGCCGACGCCCGTCAGGCTGTGCGGCGTGGGGCGGGCGCGCTCGGGGCGCTCCGCCGCGGTGTGTTCGGCGCTGTTCACGGGTCCCTTCTACACGTTCCCGGGGCGCTCCGGGGCGAGGTGTGCCCGACGGCCCTTGACGCACGCGAGGGCTGAAAATATCTTTCAGGACCAAGTGATCGACCGAAAGTAAATTTCGACCCGCAGGAGCGTGACTCTCGTGCCCGCCGCAGACGCCGTGGGGAGCGGCCGGTTGCGTGAGCAGCCGGCCACCGTGACCACGGAGGCGTACCGCCCGGAGCCGGCGGACGTCGACCGGCCGCCCGCCCTCGGCATCGCCCGCTTCATGAACGCGGAGGACGTCACCGTCACCACGGCCGCCGCCGCCCGGCTGCCGCGGATCGCCGCCGCGATCGACGGCGTCACCGAGCGCATGACCCGCGGCGGCCGGCTCGTCCACGCCGTCGCCGGCACGGCAGGACGGCTCGGCACCCTCGCCACCGGCGCCCGCGGCGAGTCCGCCGAGACCGCCCTCGCCGACAACGACGGCGAGAACACCATGCTCACCCTCCGGGCGTCCGTGGACGCCCCGACCGCAGCCCGCCCGCCGCAGGACGCCCACGGGCGCCCGCGCAAGGCACCGGAAGCCGCAGCCGCCTGACGCGGCCTGCCCCACCTCACAGCAAGGCATGACCGCACCATGAGCGAAGAGAACAAGCATCGCGCCACCGCCGCCGCCCTCCTCCCCCTGGTCGGAGGCGCGGCGAACGTGGCATCGGTGGCCCACTGCATGACCCGGCTCCGGCTCGGGCTGCGCGACCGGTCCGTCGTCCAGGAGGAGGCGCTCAAGGCGCTGCCCGCGGTCATGGGGGTCGTCGAGGACGACACCTACCAGATCGTGCTGGGCCCCGGCACCGTGGCTCGTGTCACCCCCGAGTTCGAGGCCCTGGTCGAGGCGCAGCGCGCCGACGCCCCGGAGGAGCCCGCCGCCCCCGCGGGCGGGGCCGACCCCGTCACCGCCGAGGAGCTGGCGGCCCAGGGCGCGGCGCTCAGGGCGGAGCGGAAGGCGAGGAACGCCACCCCGTTCAAGCTGTTCCTGCGGCGCATCGCGAACATCTTCGTGCCGCTCGTCCCCGCGCTCATCGGCTGCGGCATCATCGCCGGCCTCAACGGCCTGCTCGTCAACCTCGGCTGGCTGCCCGGCATCACCCCGGCCCTGGCCGCCATCGCCTCCGGCTTCATGGCGCTGATCGCCGTCTTCGTCGGCTACAACACGGCCAAGGAGTTCGGCGGCACCCCCGTCCTCGGCGGCGCCGTCGCGTCGATCATCGTCTACGCCAAGGTGGCCGACGTCGAGGCGTTCGGCCAGCAGCTGTCACCCGGCCAGGGCGGTGTGCTCGGCGCGCTCGCCGCGGCCTGCCTCGGCGTGTACGTCGAGAAGCGGTGCCGGCGCTGGGTCCCCGAGTCCGTCGACGTGCTGGTCACGCCCACCGTCACCGTGCTGGTCCCCGGCCTTGCGACCCTGTTCGGCCTGATGTTCCTCGCCGGTGAGGTGTCGTCCTGGATCGGCGACGCCGCCGACTGGCTGCTCGCCCACGGCGGCGCGGGCGCCGGCCTCCTCCTCGGCGGTCTCTTCCTCCCGCTGGTCATGCTGGGCCTGCACCAGGCGCTCATCCCCATCCACACCACGCTGATCGAGGGGGCGGGCTTCACCGTCCTGCTGCCGATCCTCGCCATGGCGGGCGCGGGCCAGGTCGGCGCGGCCATCGCGATCTACTGCCGGCTGCCCCGCAACACCTCGATCCGCACGACGATCAGGTCCGCGCTGTGGCCGGGCTTCCTCGGCGTCGGCGAGCCGCTGATCTACGGCGTCTCCCTGCCCCTCGGCCGCCCCTTCGTCACCGCCTGCGCAGGCGGCGCGTTCGGCGGCGCCTTCGTCGGCCTCTTCAACCAGCTCGGCACGGACGTGGGCGCCACGGCGATCGGCCCCTCCGGCTGGGCCCTGTTCCCCCTCCTCGACGGCGACCACGGCCTCGCCCGGACGATCGCCGTCTACGGGGCCGGCCTGCTCGTCGGGTACGTGGCCGGCTTCGTGGCGACGTACTGGTTCGGCTTCACCAGGACGATGCTCGCGGAGCTGAACGTGGCTCCTGACGAGCCGGCGCCGGCGTCCACCGCGCCGGTGGTGACGGAGGACCGCGTCGCCGGGAAGGTCTGACCTCGGCCGCGGTCCCGCCGCGTCCGACGCCGCTGCCCGCCCCGCCCGACAGGGGCGGGCAGCGGCGTCCTGGCATGTCGCAGGGGTCACCGCACGGCTTCCGTGCGGCGGCGGGGGACGACGACGGTGCGCAGGGGGAGCGCGACGAGCAGCGCGGCGGCCACGAGGAGCGCGCCGGTCCAGAGCGGCCCGCTCGCGCCGGCCCCGGTGCGGAGGGAGACGGCGGCGAGGAGCGGTCCGGCGGCGGCGCCGACGTTGAGCGCGGCGGTCGCGTAGGACCCGGCCATGGTGGGGGCGCCGGCCGCTTCGTAGAGGACGCGGGTGATCAGGGTGCTGCCGACGGCGAAGGACAGCGCGCCCTGGACACAGACGAGGGCGAGCAGCGCGACCGGCAGGTCGGCGAACACGGCGAGGGCGGCCCAGCCGACGAGCAGCAGGGGTCCGCCGACGGAGAGGACGACGTCCGGCCGCCGGTCGGACAGCCGCCCGGCGACGGTCACACCGGCGAAGGAGCCGGCGCCGAAGAGCACCAGGGCGACGGAGATCCACAGCTCGCCGAGCCCGGCGGTGTCGGTGACGACCGGGGCGAGGAAGGTGAAGCAGGCGAAGGTGCCGGCGTTCACCAGGGCGGCGAGCAGGACGAGCAGGAGGAGGCGAGGCTGTCTGAGCTGGGCGATCTCCCGGCGGAGGGACGGCCCGCCGTCGGCCGGGGTGTCGTGCCCTCGGTGTGCCGGGATGCCGGTGAGGACGCCGAGGGCCGCGGGCAGGCAGAGCAGGGCGACGGCCCAGAAGGTGGCCCGCCAGTCGAACAGGGTGCCGAGCAGCGACCCGCCGGGGACCCCGGCGACCGTGGCCACCGTCGTACCCGACAGCAGGACGGCGAGCGCGCGGCCCTTCCGGTCGGCGGGCACCAGAGCGGCGGCGGTCGTCAGGGCGACGGCGAGGAACCCGGCGTTGGCGAGCGCGGCGGCCACCCGGGTGGCGAACAGGACGGGGAAGCTCGAGGTGACGGCCCCCACGGCGTGACACGCCAGGAACACGAGGACGAAGCCGAGCAGGCTCGACCGTCCGGGACGGTTGCGGGCCAGCGCCGCCGTGAGCGGGGCGCCGACCGCCATGCCGACGGCGTAGGCCGAGGTGAGGGCGCCCGCCGTGCCGACGGCGACGCCGAGGTCGTCGGCGATGTCCGGCAGCAGACCGGCGAGCATGAACTCCGAGGTGCCCATGGCGAAGACGGCCAGGGCGAGCAGGTACAGGGGGAGAGGCATCGAGTGGCTCCGGGCCGAGGAGAGGGACGGGTGAACGTCATCTCGTCAGCGCGGCCGGCCCTCGAGGCACCAGGGCAGGCCGACTCGGCCGGGTGGTGCGGCAGGTGATCGGCTCAGTGGTGCAGGGGGCTGACGGCGCGACCGAAAGCCCCCGCCCTGTCCGACTCGGGACTCGACATGCGTCGCACGGTACCGGAACGGCGGAGGCGGGGGCACCTCGTTTCACCGGGCGCACCGGGCGCACCGGGCGGCTCGGGCACCGCCCAGGCGCACGGTTCCGTCGTCGGTCCCGCCTCCCGCGCGTACCACTGCTGGAAGGAGTGGGGCAGCGACCACATGAACCCCGCCATGGCGGAGGAGGACCCCATGTGCTGGCAGGCCTGCCAGGCCGGCCCCAACACCATGTGGAACTGGATGAGCATGCTCCAGGACGGTCTCGGCGGCCGGTTCGAGGCACGGATCCCCAACGGCAAGCTCTGCAGCAACAACCACGCGAACTTCGGGAGCCTGAACAACCCGGGTCCGTGGAAGACGACGCCCGCCGGTGACAACTTCACCATCCACCTGTACGACCAGGCGTCGCACGGCGCGGCCTACTTCAAGGTCTACGTGAGCAAGCAGGGCCTCGACCCGAAGACCGAGAAGCTCGGCTGGGACGACCTGGACTTCATCACCCGGACCGGCCGCTTCGCCCCGGCGAACGACATCACCTTCCCGGTGCGGACCTCCGGCTGCTCCGGACACCACATCGTCTTCACCGTCTGGCAGGCCTCGCACCTCGGCCAGGCCTACCTGATGTGCAGCGACGTGGACTTCGGCCGAGTCCCGAAGCACAGCGCGGCCCGGTCCGGTGACTCCCGCCGGACCGGGCCGCTGCCGCGTCCGGGCATCCCGGCGGCCCGGCCGCTCCAGCGGCCGTGGCGACGTCCCAGACGTCACCGTTCGCGGCGTGAGGCCCCCGAAGTCACCTGGAGCACACCGCCGGCACCGTGCTCGCACCGGTCCGCACGGTCACCGCGACCGACGCGATGTCATGGGCCGGCACGGCCGGGAAGGGATCGGAGAGGAAGGGACCGGCGGGAAAGGAGTGGCGGGGAAAGGAAAGGCCAAGGCGCTCGGCCGCCGGCCTCGCCTGTGCTTCCATGCGGTGACGCACCGACTGTGCGTCAACACCGCACCCGCACACAGGAGAAGGCATGCCGTCAGGACCCAGATGTCCCGCCCGCACCGTCCGTGCCGCCGCCGTGCTCCTCGCCACCGTCCTGTCGCTCACCGCGGCGCCGGCCACGGCGGCCGGGGACGCCTCCCCGTCCGGCTCCCGCGCCCCCGCCGTGCCGCTCCGCGTGGCGACGTACAACATCCACGCGGGGGCGGGGGAGGACCAGGTCTTCGACCTCGACCGGACCGCCGACGCCCTGCGCGAGCTGAGGGCCGACGTGATCGGGCTGCAGGAGGTCGACGTCCACTGGGGCGACCGCAGCGCCTTCGTGGACGAGGCCCGCGCGCTCGCCGAGAAGCTCCGCATGCGGGTCTTCTTCGCGCCGGTCTACGACCTCGACCCGGCCGTCGAGGGCGGTGAACGCCGGCAGTACGGCGTGGCCGTGCTCAGCCGCCACCCGGTGTTGCACGCCGAGAACCACGAGATCACCCGGCTGTCCACCCAGACCCCCGACCCCGTGCCCGCCCCGGCGCCCGGCTTCGCCGAGATCGTGATCCGGGTCAGGGACGTACGGACGCACGTCTACAGCACGCACCTGGACTACCGCGCCGACCCGTCGGTCCGTGCCGCCCAGGTGGCCGACATGCTGGAGGTCCTGGCGGACGACCGGGGGCCGAGGATCCTGGTCGGCGACTTCAACGCCGAGCCGTCCGCACCCGAACTGGCGCCGCTGTGGCACACCCTGCGCGACGCCGCACCCGACGCCGGCGCCACCTACCCGGCGACCGCACCGGAGAAGCGGATCGACCTGATCACCGTCTCGCGCGGGATCACCGTCACCGGCGCGCGCACGCACGCCACCGGCGCGTCGGACCACCGGCCGGTCGTCGCCGACCTGCGTCTGCCCCGCAAGGGCCGCTGAACCGGCGTCCTCACCCCGGCGGGACACCCGGACCGCCGCCCTGGAGACGTTCCAGGTCCGACGGGCGGACCTGGATCGCCACCACCGCGACCAGGGCGGCGAGTCCGGCGAACACGGCCGCCGTGACGAAGGCGGCGGACACCCCGGAGGTGAGGACCTCGGCGCCCCACAGCCCGGGCAGTTCGCCCGTGCGCCGGAACTGCAGCCGTTCGGCCGGGCTCGCCTGTTCCAGGAAGCGCGGGACCTGCCTCTCCGCCTCGTTCCTGCTGGCCGTGCCGTACACCGTCACCAGGATGGACAGGCCCAGCGAGCCGCCGACCTGCTGGGTGGCGTTGAGCAGCCCGGAGGCGGCGCCGGTCTCCCGCACGGGCACGTCGGACAGCGCCATCAGGGTCAGCGACACGAACTCCATGCCCATGCCGAAGCTGAACACCAGCATCGGACCGAGCACGCTGCCCGCGTAGGTGGAGTGCACGTCGGTCAGGGTCAGCCACCCCAGGCCCGCAGCCGCGAAGAGACCGCCCGCCACCATGAACGGTTTCGGTCCGTACACCGGCAGGAACCGCGACGCCAGCCCGGCGCCGACCGCGATGACCGCGCTCACCGGCAGGAAGGCGAGCCCCGCCTTCAACGGACCGAAGCCCAGCACGTTCTGCACGAACAGGGTGAGGAAGAAGAACATGCCGAACAGCGCCGCGGCCAGGAACAGCATGATCCCGTACGTGCCCGCTCTGTTGCGGTCCGCGAACATGTGCAGCGGTGTGATCGGCTGCGGCGACCGCCGTTCGAGCAGTACGAACGCCACCAGGACGACGACCGCCGCCGCGAACGACGCCAGGGTCAGCGGATCCCGCCAGCCGTCCTGTGCCGCCCGGATGAAGCCGTAGACCAGCAGCACCATGCCGGCCGTGGAGGTCAGCGCGCCGGTGACGTCGAAGCGGCCCGGGTGGCGCTCGGACTCCTTGATCCAGCGCGGGGCGGCGAGGGCGATGAGCAGACCGATCGGGACGTTGACGAACAGCACCCACCGCCAGTTCAGCCACTCCACGAGGATGCCGCCGGCCAGCAGCCCGATCGCGCCGCCGCCCGCCGACACCGCCGCGAACACCCCGAACGCGCGGTTGCGTTCCGGCCCCTCGCGGAAGGTCGTGCTGATCAGCGCCAGGGACGTCGGGGAGGCGATCGCGCCGCCCACGCCCTGCAGCGCACGGGCCGCCAGCAGCTGACCGGAGTTCTGCGCCAGTCCGCCCAGCAGGGACGCCAGCACGAACAGCAGCACGCCGAAGACGAACACCCGCCGTCTGCCGAGGATGTCACCGGCCCGGCCGCCCAGCAGCAACAGCCCGCCGAACGTGAGGGTGTAGGCGTTGACCACCCACGACAGGCTGGTGGTCGAGAAGTCCAGGGAGCGCTGGATGTGCGGCAGCGCGATGTTCACGATGGTGATGTCCAGCACCACCATCAGCTGGCACGAGGCGATGACGAACAGGGCCATCGCGTCGCCCCCGCCGCGGCCGCCCCGTGCGGCCTCCCGAGTGGAGGCCGGTCGCGGACTGCTGGTCATGCCGGGTCCCCCTTCCGGGAGTCCACCGTTCGACCGTACGCGCGCCCCCCACCGGTCACCACTCGATCACCGGCGGCCGGCGATCCGGCCGGACACGCGCCTCGGGTAGCGCCTGCACCACCACGAACCGGTCGCTGGCTGCATGGGCGGCGGCCCGCCGCCGCCCTAGCGTCGGGGGTGCCCGAGGAACCGCACCCGGAAGGCCCCCGACCATGTCCCTGACCCCGGACGGCATCGCCGTCGGTCTCGAGCGCGTACGCAAGACGTACGGCGGCGACCAGCCCGTCGTGGCGCTCGACGACGTGAGCGCCGAGTTCCCACGCGGCACCGCGACCGCCGTGATGGGACCTTCCGGGTCCGGCAAGAGCACCCTGCTGCACTGCGCGGCCGGCCTCGACCGCCCGGACTCCGGGCGGGTGCGGATCGGCGCCATCGACCTGTCGGGCCTGTCGGAGAAGAAGCTCACCGAACTGCGACGCGCCCGGGTCGGCTTCGTCTTCCAGGCGTTCAACCTGGTGGGCGCGCTGAACGTGGAGCAGAACATCACGCTGCCGTCCCGGCTGGCGGGCCTGCGGCCCGACCCCGCGTGGGTCGACGAGGTCGTCCGGCGGGTCGGCCTCGGCGAGCGGCTGCGGCACCGGCCCGCCCAGCTCTCCGGCGGCCAGCAGCAGCGCGTCGCGATCGCCAGGGCGCTGGTCACCCGTCCCGAGGTGATCTTCTGCGACGAGCCCACCGGCGCCCTCGACACCCGCTCCGCGGCCGCCGTCCTCGACCTGCTGCGGTCGGCGGTCGACCGGTACGGCCGGACCGTCGTCATGGTCACCCACGATCCCGTGGCCGCCTCCTACGCCGACCGCGTGCTGATCCTGGCCGACGGGCGGATCGTCCGGGACATGGAGCGCTCCGGCGCCGAGCGGATCGCCGAACAGCTCGCGATGCCGGGCCACCGGCAGCCCGCGGCGAGCCGGGAGGGCTGACGCGTGCTCCGGCTGGCAGCGCAGACGCTGCGGTACCGCAAGGGCGGCTTCCTCGCCACGTTCGTGGCGCTCGCCGCGGGCGTCGCCGTCCTCATGACGTGCGTCCTGCTCGTGGAGTCCGGCCGGCGGCACGAGGGCGACCCGCAGCGCTACGGCGCTGCCGTCGCCGTGGTCGCCGACCGGGACCTGACCGTCGACGGGCCGACGGTGCTCGGCGAGACCGAGCGCACCACCGTGATCCTGCCCGAGCGGGGCAGCGTCCCCGAGGGCCTGGCCGGGAGACTGGCCGCCGTGCCCGGCGTCGACCGCGCGGTGGGCGACCGGCGGCTCGTCGTCGCCCTCACGGCGGCCCCCGGGCGGCCGGCCACCGGCCACGGCTGGTCGAGCACCGCCCTCGCCCCGCACCGGCTGGTGTCCGGGGAGCCGCCGCGCTCCGACCGGGAGATCGCCGTCGACGCCCGGCTCGCCGACGGCGCGGGCCTCGGACCGGGAGCCGCCACCGAGGTGGTCACCGGCGGCGTGAGCCGGACGTACCGGGTGAGCGGCGTGGTCGACGCGGACGGCACGGCGAGCGGGCGGGCGGCGCTGTTCTTCACCGACGCGCACGCCGCCGCACTCGACCCGCGCCCCGGCCGCTACGACGCCGTCGGCGTGCTCGCCGCACCGGACGCCGACCGGGACGCCGTCCTCGCCGGGGTGCGCCGGACCGCGGACGGCGCGGGCGCCACCGCGTACACCGGCGACGACCGCGGACTCGCCGCCGAGCCCGACGCCGGCGCCGCCCGCTCCCTCGCGCTCGGCGCCGGGGCCGCCTTCGCCGGGTACGCGGCGGTCATCGTCGGCTTCGTGGTCGCCGGCACCGTCGGGCTGTCCGTACGGCACCGGCGCCGCGACCTCGCCCTGCTGCGGGCCGTCGCCGCCACCCCCGGCCAGGTGCGGTCGATGCTCCTCGCGGAGGTCGGGCTGCTCGCCCTGCTCGCCGGCGTCGTGGGCGTTCCCGCCGGACTGCTCGCCACCCGTCTGGTCCGCGACGCGCTCGTCTCCCGCGGCTTCCTCCCGGAGGACTTCGCCGTCCGGGGCGGCGTCCTGTCCGCCGCGGCCGCCGTCGTGGCGGTCGCCGTCGTGGCGCTGCTCTCCGCCTGGACCGCCGCGCTGCGCGTCACCCGCATCCGGCCCACCGAGGCGCTCGGGGAGGCGGCCGTGGAACCCGGCACCGGCGGCAGGGTGCGCCTCATCTCCGGACTGGCCTGCCTCGCCGGCGCGGTCTCCCTGACCGGGCTCACCGGCGCCACCGACGGGCAGGCCGCGCTCGGAGCCGCCATGGGCATGCTCTACCTGTTCGTCCTGGGCGTCGCGCTGCTCGCGCCCTGGATCAACCAGGCCGCCGCCCGGCTGCTCGGCCCCGTGCTGCGCGCCGTGTGGGGGACCAGCGGTTACCTCGCCGCCGCCAACCTGCGCGCCAACGCCCGCGGCATGGTCACCGTGCTGACCGCGCTCGTGCTGTCCGTCGGCCTCGGCGGCACCGTCTGGTTCCTCCAGGACAACCTGGAGCGGCAGGCCGTGGCGCAGAGCCGCGACGGGGTCCTCGCCCAGCACGCGCTGACCGCCGGCGCCGGACTGCCCGCCTCCGCGGCGGCCGAGGCCCGTCGCGTCCCCGGGGTGATCGCCGCGACCGGCGTGCGCCGCACCTCCGTCGTGGTGCCCGACCGGCTCGAACCGCTGACCGTGCCCGCCCAGGGCATCGACCCGCGCGGCGCGGACCGCACCCTGGACCTGCGGGTGCGCTCCGGCAGCCTCGACGCCCTGCGCGAGGACACCGTGGCCGTCTCCACGGCCCGCGCCGACGCGGCGGGCTGGCGGCTGGGGGACAGGGCCCGGCTGTGGCTCGGCGACGGCACGCCCGTCACCCTGCGCGTCGTCGCCCTGTACGAGCGGGGCTGGGGCTTCGGCGACGTCACCCTGCACCGGCGGACCCTCGCCGGGCACACCGTCACCGGACTCGACGACCGCGTGCTCGTCCGCACCGCCCCGGACACGGACGCCGGGCGCGCCCTGGCCGGCCTGGCCCGCCGCTACCCGGGCGGCCAGGTGGTGGACACCGGCCGGCTGACCGGCGACCTCGCGGAGGATGTCGCGGTCAGCGGCTGGCTCAACAAGATGCTCGTCGCCGTCCTGGTCGGCTACGCGTTCCTCGCCGCCGCCGACACCCTCGTCATGACCGCCCTGGCCCGCACCCGGGAACTGTCCCTGCTCCGCCTGGTCGGCGTCACCCGCGGCCAGGTGAAGCGGATGGTCCACGCCGAACAGGCCGGTCTGCTGGGCGTGGCGCTGCTCATCGGCGCCGCGATCGCCGCCGTCACCCTCACCACCGTCGTCCGCGCGGTCACCGGGGCCGCCGTGCCCCACGTGCCGCCCGCCGGCTGGGCGGCACTCCTGGGCGGTACGGCGGTGCTGGCGCTGCTCGCCACGGTGGTCCCCGTCGGCCGCCTCCTGCGCACCGCCCCCGTCGAGGGCATCGGCGTCCGCGAGTGAGCACGCCCGTCCACTCCCGCACGCCCGCCCGTTCCCGCGCCCGCACCCGGCCCGCGAGCCCCGGCCGCCGACTTCCGTACGGCGGACGGCTCAGCGGGCCGGCGCCCGGGCGTTCTATCCTCCGTGCCCAGGAGGTGCGGATGGTGGTGACCCACGACCGCCCGGCGGACGTACGGCCGGGGCGGCGCCGGGCCGCGGCCTCCCGTGCCCGGACCGCGCTGGACGCGCTGGAGCACCTGGTCGGGGGACTGGGCACCGCCCTGCTCGCCCTGCTCGCCACGCTCTGGCTGGCCCTGACCGCGGTGACCTGCCTCGTCGGGATCGGACTGCGGCTGCTGCCGTCCGCCCTGCACGCGGTGCGCGCGGTCGCCGACCGGGAACGCGGCAGGCTCTCCCGCTGGGGCCCGGAGACCGTCGGCCCGGCGCCGCTGCCCGACGGGCTGCGCGCGATGCTCGCCGACCGCGCCGTCCGCCGCGAGGTGCGCTGGGTGGTCACGCACGCGGTCCTCGGCCTGTTCCTCGGGCTGGCCGGGGCGACGCTGCCGCTCAGCGCGGCCCATGACGTCGCCTTCCCGCTGTACTGGAGCTTCCTGCCGGAGAGCGAGTCCGCCTCCGCCGTGGGCTGGTGGACCGTCCGGGACTGGCCCGGCGCCCTGGCCGTCAGCGGGACCGGTGTGGCCCTGGTCGGCGTCGTCCTGGTGTGCGCCCCCGTTCTCGCCCGGCTCCAGGCCTGGCCCGGACGCCGGCTGCTCAGCCCCGAACCGGGCACCGACCTCGTCCTGCGGGTCGCCGAGCTGACCGCCACCCGCGCCGCCGCCCTGGACGCCCACGTCACCGAACTCCGGCGGGTGGAACGGGCGTTGCACGACGGGACGCAGAACCGCATCGTCGCCGTCACCGTGCTGCTCGGGGCCGCCCGGCGCGCCCTCGCCCGGAACCCGGAGGAGGCCGCGGCCGTCCTGGACCGCGCCCAGGACGCCGCCGAACAGGCGCTCGCCGAACTGCGGGCGGTCGTCCGCAGCATCCTCCCGCCCGTCCTCGCCGACCGCAGCCTGCCCGACGCGCTCACCGCGCTCGCGGCCGGCTGCCCGGTGCCGTGCCAGGTCGACGCCGACGTGTCCACGCGGTGCCCGGCGGCGGTCGAGGCGACGGCGTACTTCGCGGTCGCCGAGGCCCTCACCAACATCGCCCGGCACAGCGGCGCCGGTGAGGCGGGGGTCGCCGTGCGCGCGGCGGACGGACTGCTGCACGTGGAGGTCCGCGACGACGGCCACGGCGGCGCCGACGAACACGGCGGGACCGGGCTCACCGGCATCCGCCGCCGTGTCGAGGCCCACGACGGAACACTGGAGCTGGCCAGCCCACCCGGCGGCCCCACCACCCTGAAGGTGACCCTGCCATGCGGATCGTGATCGCCGAGGACGACGCGCTGCTGCGCGAAGGGCTGGCGCTGCTGCTGCGCGCCGAGTCCCTGGACGTGGTGGCGACGGCGGAGGAGCCCGGCGCCTTCCTCGCCGCCGTCGACGCGGAACGGCCGGACGTCGCCATCGTCGACGTACGCATGCCGCCCACTCATACCGACGAGGGGATCACCGCCGCCGTCGAGGCGCGGCGGCGTCTGCCCGGCCTCGCGGTGCTCGTGCTGTCCGCCTACGTCGAGCAGGCCTTCGCCACCGACCTGCTCGCGCAGGGCAGCGCCCGGCTCGGCTATCTGCTGAAGGAGCGGGTGGGGCGGGTCGAGGAGTTCCTGGAGGCGCTGCACCGGGTGGCGGACGGCGGCACGGCCATCGACCCGGAGGTCGTCGCCCAACTGCTCGCCCGCAGCAGGCACGACACCAAGCTGGAGCGGCTGAGCCCCCGTGAGCGGGAGGTGCTCGCGCTGATGGCGGAGGGGCTGGGCAACGCGGCCATCGCGGAACGGCTCGTCGTGAGCGACGGGGCCGTGCACAAGCACATCCGCAACATCTTCGCCAAGCTCGACCTGCCGCCCGCCGACCGCACCGACCGCCGTGTGGCGGCCGTGCTGCACTTCCTTGAGGACGTCCGCCGCCGGGGCTGACCCGTGGTGAGACGCACCGTGCGGGCATGGCGCGGGGAGCCGCGCGACCCCGTTATCTTCTTCGCGGTCCTGCAAGAGGGCCGCTGGCCTCCGGGCCCGGCATGACTTTTGCCCCCTGTCGAACGGATGACCTGGGGGGTGG